>JBAQKV010000032.1:0-2761 GCA_049301335.1 Patescibacteria group bacterium | reverse complement strand
GGTTTCTTTTTCTCAGACCCTCCCCACCGTGACGTGAGGCCGGAATCATTCGCCGTCGAACACTTCGAAACCGTCTCAAAGGCACGATTTAAGTACTGAAACTACGTCGCTACGAAGTTTTTCAAGCGGTTGCGGTGAATCCGTCGTCACTACGAGCGCCGTGCTTCAGAAGCCCTCGGTTCCGGTAAACCGGAGATCGAACTTGGGAAACCTGAGTTTTCGGAGCCTTTTCTTCAATGCGCCGAGCGTTTCAACGGAAAACTCCCCTGCGCATCCGGCCGCGAGGGTGAGATGGAGGGGGGTTCGGTTGTCGACGGTGGCGACGTTTGGAAAGGCCTTCGTCCTATCGAGTTCGATAGCCAGTTCGGGCGGTACGGGGATGCAGGCGAGGACGTTCGTGCGCATTGTGGATGGAGATTGCGGTCGATGCGCGATTCTATCCATAACGCGCGCGAATCCAACCTTATACCGCGATGGGCGCCTTAATGGCTTCGTGGTGCTGGTAGTTTTCGAGCGTGAAGTCCTCGTATTTGAACGAGAAGATGTCGGAAACGTCGGGATTGACCTTCATGGTCGGGAGCGGGAGCGGCTCACGCGAAAGCTGGAGCTTCACCTGGTCGAAGTGGTTGTGGTAGATGTGCGCGTCGCCGATGACGTGGACGAATTCGCCCGGCTTGAGGCCGGTGACCTGCGCGACCATCATGACCAAGAGCGCGTAGCTCGCGATATTGAACGGAACGCCCAAGAACATGTCGGCGCTGCGCTGGTACATCTGGCAGGAGAGCTTGCCGTTCGCCACGTAGAACTGGAACATCGAGTGGCACGGCGGAAGGAGCATCTTCTCGGCCTGCACCGGGTTATAGGTGATGACCATGTGGCGGCGGGACTCCGGGTTCTTCTTGATGGCGTTCACGAGGTTGGCGATCTGGTCGACGCCCTCGCCGTTGAAATTCCTCCATTGGAAACCGTAGCCCGGCCCGATGGAACCCCACCGGTCGGCAAAGCCCTTATCGGCTCCGATCATTTCGATGAATTCGGCCTGGGTCAAGACGGGAACCTCTCCCCTTTCCGACGCGAGGCGGTATTCTTTGTACGGCCATTCGTCCCAGATGTGCACGCCGTTTTCCACGAGGTAGCGGATGTTGGTATCGCCCGCGAGGAACCAGAGGAGTTCGTGCGTAATGGCCTTCATGAAGGTCTTCTTCGTGGTTACGAGCGGAAATCCTTGGGAGAGGTCGAAACGCATCTGGAGCCCGAACACCGAACGGGTTCCGGTTCCGGTGCGGTCGCCGCGGTCGGCTCCGTTGTCGAGGATGTTCTGCAAAGCGTCGAGGTATGCGCGCATGGGTCGGTGGCGATTGGATATCTAAAGGTTCCTGGCGAACGAAAGGAGGCTATGCCGCCTCCTCGTCGTGTTCTTTCGGGGTTTCGTCTTTGCCGAGGGCCTTGCGGAGGACTTTGTCCTGGCTGTAGTGGATGACCTTGGGATTGAAGGCTTCTTTTCCGCTGAAGCGGGTTTTGCGGCTGGTTTCGAACATCACCTGGCGCGCTTCGTGCGAAAGGAGCGGGATGACGTCGTGCGGGATGTCGCGGTAGTTCGGGTTGAGGCCCTGCGACTCCGCGCCGGCCATGATGCTTTCGAAATTGATCTTGAACTCTTCGCGTACGCTTTCTACCGTGGGGACTTCGAGCGCTTTGAGGAACCGTTGACGGACGAGTTGGACGATGCCTTTGCCCATGGCGCCAAGGAGGTGCCATTCGGCGAGTTCGAGAAAAAAATCGCGCTCCTGTTGGCTGATGGGGGTTCCGTCGACGTGACGGTGGTCCGCCCAGGTCTTTTCGCAGATGAACGATTCCAACGAGGATTCCGATTTGATGAGTTTCTGGCGGATGAGGTCGCAAACGAGGGCGAATTCCTCTTCGTCGAGATGGCCTTCTTCGAACCCCTTGCGCGCCATGGCGGCGTAGATGCGCTGGTCGGGCGAAGATTTTCCGGGAAGATGTTTCTTAAGGATGGAGTCGGCGGCGGATTCCTGTACGGCGAACATCGATTCTCGGGCGTTCATAGACGGGTTGAACAAGGAGATATTTAATGGATAGTAATCGCGAAGCCTCCTTTTTCAATGCGATTTGAGGCGATTCGGAGAATCTCCTCCCCTTTTAGAAATCGCCGCTTGGAAGCGGCGATTTTGGAGGCTAGAAATCCCAGCTTCCCTTCATGGACGAAGACTGCGTGTAGTTGATGACGGTGGTCTCGAAGAAGTTTCCCTTGTCGGAGTTGGGGTCCTGGAGGCGTTCGAGGTGCTTGTACGGGTTGACGATGGCTTCCGGGTAGAGCGGAGCGATGCCGAGGGTAGCGAGGCGCTGGTTGGCGAGCCAACGGGTGTATTCGTCGGTGGAGGCTCCGGAGATGCCCATGATCTTCTCGCCGAGGATGTGTTTGCTCCATTCGGTTTCCTGCTTTACCGCGACGTCGACCATCTTGAGGATGAGCGCTTCGTCGTAGATTTCCGGGAACTCCTTCTTAATTTCGCGGATGATGTTGGCGAAAATGGTGACGTGGGTGAGCTCGTCGCGACGGATGTAGGCGATCATGCGTCCGGTCGCCGGCATCTTCATATGGTCGACGAGCGTGTCGAAGAACGCGAAACCGTTGTAGAAATAGAGCCCTTCCAAAAGGTAGTTGGCGACGATGCCGCGGAAGAAGTTGTGGTCGGACGGAGTGTCGATGAAATCCTGGTAGATCTGCCCGATGTAGGTG
>JBAQKV010000031.1:0-4953 GCA_049301335.1 Patescibacteria group bacterium | reverse complement strand
TGCCCGCGACGTCGCTTTCGAAGCCATGATGGATAAGGCGTTCTCCGAATCTTCCTTCCCGTTTTCGCCGAAACTCGCCGCGTTCCCGGGGGTGAATCTCGTGTTCCTCCCCCGTCTGCTTTCTTCTTCGCCGTACCGTTACGCGCTTGCGGCAGGGCAGGGGATCGCCATTACCGCCGTCTACGGCGCGCTCGCGTTCTTCTACGGGTTTACCAATCCGTACCAGATTTGTCTGCTCCCGGCCATCGCGCTCGTGCTCGGTAACGTCGAAATCCGCCCGTTCTACCGCATCCCGGTGCTCTACGAACTTTACTCGCTCGTAGGGGTGCTCACGTTCGGTCTCATGAACCGCGCCCGCAAGATGAAGGAAACTTCCGTTAAGGAAACCTCGGTGAGTTTCAAAGTGTAATCGTTCGGATAGAAAAATCCCCCTCCGAAGAGGGGGATTTTTTTTTAAAAACCCGCTGCTTTGGCTTGTTGGAGGATTTCAGCATCCGACAACGCCTTGTTGTAGAGCTTGATTTCATCCACGGTGCCCGCAAGGTATGAGGTTGCCGATCAGAGGGCGTTTCATTGGGCGCCTATGAAAACGTCTTTTCAAGTGTCCGCATTACTGAGATCGACAACTTCTTCCGACTGTTTCTGTCCGTTCATCCATACGCTGATTTTTTTTCAGTCGTATCGGATGGTTGCGAGATAACTTTGTCAGTTAGCTCATCCGCAGGCGGTTTTCGTCCCGAGAAACTTATACGTCGAGGCGGAAGTCGTGGCGGATAATGAGAAACCGCATTGTCCTGAAGTTCAGGCGTAATTCGGGGAGACTACCCCCATGTGATATTGGTAATATGGCGCCACGTACGAAGTGAAAGGTTTTTGGATGACAGGATTGTTTCCCATTCAGGAATATCCCTTGCTATATCCGTAAATAGCCGTAATGCTGAACGATCCTGAGAAATTCAAGTTGGCTGAGTTCGCGATTTGGTAGTAGTCGTTTATTCCGTCGAGCTCGGTCGCTTTTCCCATGACTCCTCCGGTTCCTCCGGTGGAAGGCGTTCCGTTGGCAATTCCGTAGTTCCCATTCCCGCTCAAATCGGCGAGTTTCCCGTCGTTTCCGGCCCCGCAGGAACCGGCCGCGCAGACGGTCTCCATGTCCCAGTAGCCCACGAGCCCGGAATCGAGCGACTTGAGCGCGAAGGACTTCTTGGGAACGCATCCTGCCGACGACGACGGCAGGTTCGATCCCCCGTGCGTAACGAAACACGCGTCGGGAGAGAACAGCCCCGTTCCGGTGACGGATCCCGACGACACTACCAGCGAAGGGAGCGACGGGTCGGCCTTGTACGTGCCTTCCACGTACGCGGTCCTCGACGCCGCGTACGCTTCCGGCGTCCCGTTCGGAAAATTTCCGGAAACCCCGTTCTCGAACTCCGCGGCCACTTGGTAAGCGGCTCCGTCCCCGAGGACCGAATAGACGAACGGTCCGGTCTGCTTCTTTTTTCCGAACGATCCACCGAGGTCTCGCACGTTCGCCGCGGTCGCGGCTCACTGCGTGACAAGCGCGTTTCCGGAAACGCCTCCCGTGAACGAGACGAGCGCCGCTCCCTCCGCCGCCACGGGCATCGGATATTTTCCGTTCTGGACGGCCGAAAGTTCCACCGACCTCGAAATCTGCCCGATCTCCGTCGCTCTCGCCGAGTCCCTTGCGGAAGAAATATGCCCAGAAAGCGCCACGAAACCTATCGTGGCGAGTATTGCGAGCACGGTGACGACGACGATGAGTTCGGCGAGGGTGAAGCCGAGGGGCGTTCTCGTCAGTGGGCGTGCGCTCCGTACGGCATTCTTTTTCGAGTTCGTTTCGATGGGCATGTTCCTTGGCGGTTACGTTCGAGAGTGTAGTCTACAGGACGCAAAAATCAACAACGCGAAATTAACATCGAGAAGGCAAAAAAAATCCCCCGGTCTTGCCGGGGGATTTCGTAATGCCCGAAGAAGTTCCTTAGTGCGCGTTTTCACGCTTGTGTTTGAGGAGGATGACCGCGATGGCCACCGATGCCAGACGGTTGAGCTTATCGTCCGTGCGGCTCGTGAGAACCACGGGACAATTCGCGCCGATGAGCACCCCAGCGAGCAGGGCTTTCGCCTGTTCGAACTCTTTGGCCATGACGTTCGAGACTTCGAGCGTATGGCCGACGAGAACGTCGGCATGGCCGGCGACTTCCGAAACGATGCCCTTAGCCTTCACGGCGTCGGGATTCATCGCGAGGTCGAACGCCAGCGGGCCGTCCACGACGCCGCCCTTGATCTGACCGCGCTGCGACATGACCGTGAGCGCCGCGGCGTCGAGCGTGGCCGGCATGTCCGGATTCACGACTTCGACTGCGGCGAGCACGGCCACCTTCGGTTTCTTCACGCCCATGGCATGGAAGAAATCGACGGCGTTCTGGATCATGCCGGCCTTCTGTTTCAGCGTGGGTTGCGGAATCAGCGCGCCGTCCGTAACTACGACGGAACGCGGACCCCGGTCGCCCGGCCTCGGCGGAATGCCGTCGATGTAGAACACGTGCGACAGGATGCCGCCCGAGCTCGAACGCAAACGGTTTTCGCGGTTGAGGATGGCTTTGAGGAAATGGTCGGTATGCGGGGAACCTTTCATGAGGATTTCGATTTCGCCGGCACCCACGGCTTTCGCCGCGTGCTCGCAGGCCTCGTCTTCGAATTCGCAGTTGACGATGCGCACGAAGCCGAGGTCGATGCCGTTCTTTTCGGCCAGTTTGCGGATGCCGCTTTCCGGTCCGAAGAGCACGGGGATCACCAGTCCGGAGTCGTGGGCTTCCACGGCGCCTTCGAGCGATTCCTTGTTCATCGGCCAGGCAACGGCCATCGTCGCGGGTTCCTTGAGCGTCGCGCGCGCCAACAGGCGTTTGAGAAGCAGCTCGCGGTCGTTGACGTAGAGCATCGGCATCTGGTCCATGGTCACCGAGATTTCTTCGGTGGAGACTTCGAGCCGTTCGAGGCCTTGGGCGACGAGAGCGCCGCCTTCGGTCGTAACTACGACGCGCACTACCACGACGTTCGGCTCTTCCTTTTCCATCACTTCGAGATCGAAGGTGACGTTGCCGCCGACGTAGGCCGGGGCGTGGAAGTTGAGAGTCTGCGATTTCCACTTGGTACCGGGGCCGGGAAATTCGTTGCCGAACACGCCGGAGAGCAGGCTCGGGATGAGCATGCTGTGGGCGGTGGCTTTTTCAAAGCCCTGTTCGGCGGCGAATTCGTCGTCGAGGTGCGTGGGGTTGCAGTCGCGGCTGAACATCGCGAAGTTGCGGACCATCGCTTCGGTCAGTTGGACGCGGAAGGCTTTCTGAAAACCGACTTCGATTTTGGAGAAGGGGGTGTTCGTTATGATCAATTGAGTTTTCCTCTCTGGATTCGGGGGTTTTCGCCCCTTGGGTTTGGTTGAACTTCTTCGGGATTGTGAATGAGCGTCACGCGGGAGAACCTTGCGGTTCCCCACGTGCTCGACGCGTTGAATATTATGATAAAGCCGAGATTGTCAAGGATTGGGGGGGGGATTCCCAAGAAAAATCCCCCTCATAACGAAGGGGATTTTTTTTTACGCTTTCGGAAAACTTTCGAAGTACCGTTCCATGATTCCCGCCTGCAGACAGTAGACGCCCATGGTTTTTTCGAAGAGTTTCGGGTTTTTGGAATTCCGGAACGGGGCCATTCCCAAATCTTCCACGTCGATTTCCTCTCACGGCTGGAAAACGATGGCGAGCACCTTGCCGGAAGTCACGTGGCTGAAGAGCCAGCGGCTGTTTCCGTCGGGCAGCGCGTATTCGAGGTCGTTCGTCCGGAGGCCTTCCGGTATTTCGAACACCGGAATCGGCGGAACCTTGAGGTAGTCGTATCCGTCCAGCGCCGCGAGCGTTTTTTCGGGTTCGATGCGTTCCGGGTCGATCAGGTAGGAATGGATTTTCCCGGTATCGATTTCTCGGCGTTCCATTATTTTACGAGGATCGCCTTAATGCGGCGCACGCCCGAAGACGACGCTTCTTCTTTGGCGATCTTGAAGGTGCCCATCGAGGCGGAAGTTTCCACGTGCGGGCCGCCGCAGAGTTCTTCGGAGTAGACGGTGCCGTTTCCGCCGACCATCTTGTAGACTTTGACGACGTCCGGGTATTTTTCCCAGAACGATCCTACGACGCCGCGGGCCTTGGCGGCTTCCTTGGCTTCTTCGGAGATGGTGACGTTCAATCCTGACTGGATGGCTTCATTAACATAGGCTTCTACTGCGGCGATCTGTTCCGGGGTCATCTTTTCCCCATGGGTGAAGTCGAAACGGAGGCGTTCGGCGGTGATGTTCGAACCTGCCTGTGCCACATGCGCGCCCAGGACCTTGCGGAGTCCGGCGAGCATGAGGTGGCAAGCGGAGTGGAGCGCTACGGTTTCGCCGGACTGGTCTCCGAGACCGCCCTTGAACTTGCCTTCGGCTGCGGTGCGGGAGAGTTCCTGGTGCTTGGCGAACGCGGCGTGGAATCCTTCGACGTCGACGGTGAGTCCGCGTTCCTTCGCGAGTTCCACGGTCATTTCCACCGGGAATCCGTAGGTGTCGAAGAGGGTGAACGCCTTGTTTCCAGCGATGACGGTAACCTTCTGTCCGGTCTTTTCGAACGCGATTTCGAAGCCCTTCACGAGCTTTTCGAATTCGCGGATGCCGTCCTTGAGCGACTTTCCGAATTTCTCTTCTTCCTTGGTGAGTTCCGCGAGGATCTTGTCGGAATTGTTCTTTACCGAAGCGTAGACGTTCTCGAACTTGGCGATGAAGAGCTTCGCGATGTCAGCGACGATCGGCTTCTCGTAGCCCATCTTGTAGGCTTCGCGGATGGCACGGCGAATGAGGCGGCGGAGGATGTATCCTTGGTCGACGTTTTTCGGAACGACGCCGTCGGAAAT
>JBAQKV010000030.1:0-22823 GCA_049301335.1 Patescibacteria group bacterium | reverse complement strand
AGCGTAGCTTGAACGCCCGATTTTCTTAGCCGCGAGGAACGTGGCTGCGAAAATGAGCAGATCGTCGAAACCCGTTACGTACCAGTTTACCACCCCGTGGGCGGTAATCGGGAAATACGGAAAAATTCCCGTAACGAGAAGGATTATGACGAGGAGCGCTTTCTCGGCGCTCCCGAAACGGGATTTGCCGGAACTTGGTGGCATGATGGGCTCCTTGCTAAAAAGATTTGTATACGCGGGACGCGAACGTCCGCTTTTTCGGTTATAGCTGGAAGTGGGCAATCCGTCAAGGCGACTATCGCGAAATGGCAGGTATGAAAAAATCCGCTAGACGCGGATTTTTTTGATGACTTCGCCGTGTTTGAGGCATTTTTCGGTAACCATTTTTCCGGTAACCGCCGAAAGGATGGGGAGGATGGCGAGAAGACGGAGCCATCCGGATACGTCGACGGGTTCTTCGGTTTCGGGTGCGACCGTCGCGGCTCCTGCGAGTTCGGAAGCGCTGAGGGTGCCGGATGCCGCGGGAGCGGCCGGGGCCATGATCTGGGTCGCAGTGATGGAAGAAGCGAGAACGAAGAGGAAGATCGCGCCGCCGAGCTGGGCGAGACGTACGGTCTTGCGCTTGGCTACGCACCATCCGAAGGCGGCTACGGCGCCCGGTACCAGCACGAGTACGGCGAGCGCGTATTCGGCGTACGTGGCGTTGGGTTCGCCGAGAACGGAAGCGTAGGGGAGGGAATAGTCGGCGTTCGCGAGGACGAGGAGCGCGGCGAGGACGAGGCCGTATCCCGCGCGGACCGAACGGATGGTGCGATCCTTCGGGCGCTTCTGGATGAATTCGACGAATTTGAGCATGGACGTTTTGAAAATGGTTGTGCGGTTCGGACGAGTTCGCCCGAACGGGTAGATTTATACGCCAAACCCCCGTTTTTTCAAGCCGGATGCGCTTTCCTTTGCTTCCGGGGGGTGCTTGCGTATAATCCCGTGGACTACCAGAAACCGTTCATGGCGAGAAAGAAAAAACAGAAATGACCCGTAATCGGGCAAGAACTCCGCAGCCTTTTCTTCGGAGGTTTTTTGCTGTTTTTGGCAGCGCTCGTCATGTTCGGCGACAAGACTTCGCTCGTGGGCGGAGCTCTCGAAGGCGCCCTTTCACAACTGCTCGGCGTGCGTTACCGCGAATTTTTCGTACCCATCGTCGCTGCCATCGGCGCCATGATCGCCGTAAACCGCCTTTCGTGGAATTTCGCGAGGTTTTTCGGGCTCCTTCTGTTCTGGATTTCCGTTACCTCGCTTTCGGAAATGTGGAACCCATCGGCTTGGAACGGGTACCTCGATTTCTTCGACGTTTTCAAGGACCTCTTCGGCCGTTCGCCCGCGGTGATTTTCCTCGTAGTCATCTTTCTCGTCTCGCTCTACCTCACGCTCCGCATTTCGTACCGCAAGGTCATTTCGCACATCCATTCGAAACTCCCGTCCGTAGAGTCGGTCAAGGCCGTCGCGAAGGAATTCCGTTCCGACGACAAGCCTTCGAAGGATCCGAAGGTCGATAAGAAACTCAAGGCCGAATACGACGTCGAGCGCAAGAAGATCGAAAAGGAGCTCGAAGCGATCCGCGCGGAGCGCGACCGTGAAAAGAAGGCCGTCGAAAAGCCCGAACCGTCGCAGCTTTCGATTGCCAACGCTCCGAAGCACATTCCCATCATCAAGAAGGAGCCCAAGAGCATCCTCGCGAACTTCTTCGGAAAAGAGGAAGGCGAAGGAACCGAAGACGCGAAGTCCGTTCCCAAGACCGGCATCGCCGAACTCGCCAAGCATGACGCTCCCAAGAAATCTTCCCCGGATTTCGGAACTTGGGAATTTCCGCCGACTTCCATCCTCAGCCACGTAGAGCACAAGAACACCGTTTCGGAATCCGAAATCAAAGAGAAGTCGCTCATGATCAAGCAGACGCTCCTCCAGTTCGGCATCAGCGTCGAAATGGCGGGCCACAAGGCCGGACCGACGGTCGTACAGTACCGTCTTGATCCCAACGACGGCGTGCGCCTTTCGAAGATCGAAAACCTCAAGAAGGACCTCACCCTCGCCCTCAAGGCCAAGTCGATCCGCATCCAGGCGCCGATTCCGGGAGTCGGGCTCGTGGGTATCGAAGTTCCCAACGAGAAACGCGACATGGTGGGAATCCGCGAAGTCCTCGAACACGGCAATTTCAAGAGCCATAAATCCAAACTCGCGTACGCCCTTGGGAAGGATATCAACGGCGACTTCGTGGTGGGGGACCTCACCAAGATGCCGCACCTCCTCATCGCGGGGCAGACCGGTTCCGGTAAGTCCGTCGGTATGAACGGCATCATCCTCTCGCTCCTCTACAAGAACTCGCCGTCCGACCTCCGCATGATCATGGTCGACCCCAAGCGCGTCGAACTCGGCGTGTACGACGGCATTCCGCACCTTCTGACCCCGGTCATCAGCGAATCCGACAAGGCATTGAACGCGCTCAAATGGGCCGTAGCCGAAATGATCCGCCGCTACGACAATTTCAAATCGGCGCGCGTCCGCAACATCGCCGAATTCAACGAAAAGGTCGACAAGAAGAAGCGGGAACCGGTCATCGTCGTCATCATCGACGAACTCGCCGACTTCATGATGTCGGGCAATAAGAAGGAAATCGAAGCCGCCATCTGCCGCATAGCGCAGATGGGCCGGGCCGCAGGAATGCACTTGGTGGTCGCGACGCAACGTCCTTCCGTAGACGTCATCACCGGTCTCATCAAGGCGAACATCCCGTCCCGCATCGCGTTCACGGTGGCGTCGCTCGTCGACTCCCGCACGGTTCTCGACCGCCAGGGCGCCGAAGACCTCCTCGGCATGGGCGACATGCTCTTCTCGCCGGTCGGCTCGATGGCTCCGGAGCGCGTACAGGGCGTGTTCGTCAGTACCGAAGAAGTGGAATCCGTGGTCAATCGCATCAAGCTCACCATCGACCCGGAAATGCTCGAAGACCTCTACGACCCGTCGATCGTCGAAGGCGACCGCGGGAACAACGAGGGCGGTCTCGAACGCAACGACGGAGGCATGGACGAAGACCCAAAGGTCCTCGAAGAAGCCATCGCGTTCGTCCGTTCGCAGGGCAAGGCTTCCACGTCGATGCTCCAGCGCCATATGCGACTCGGCTACAGCCGCGCCGCGCGCGTCATGGACATTCTCGAACGCCTCGGTATCGTCGGACCCGCCGACGGAAGCAAGCCGAGGGAAGTTATAGGATAACGAAAAACGCGCCCGTTTGGACGCAAATCAAAACCCCCTCGTGCGAGGGGGTTTTCTTTTCGGCCCGAGACCGATCGCTTACGCGACGGTCAGGATGCCTTGGGCGAGCCCATGAGCTCGTGGCGGTAGGAATCCTTCAGACGAACGGCACCGGCGCGTTCGAGCATGAACATGACTTCCCAGTCGAGCGCGATCACGTAGGACGGGCCGTGGCCGCTCCCTTGGATGAGGATGCGGGTGTTGGCCTCGCTGAGGTCCTTGATGTATTCCATGTGCCGCGGAATGCGCAGGCGCGGGGTCTTGCCGATGTTGTTCAGCACGCCCAGCTTCACCTTGGAAACGTCATAGCGCGGCAGCAGGACGTGGGGGCTGGCATAGTTCTGGCCGGGAGCCGGATTTTCACGGCAGGTGAACAGAACGCTCTTGCGGCGGCCGGAGTTCTTTTTCATGAAGCGTACCCTTTCTTCTTAGTGTCTCGGCAGGATTGCCGTTTCGGATTCTAATAATAAAATAGGATTGTCAAATCCTGATTTATTGCGAAATGCCGCATTCTGGAATACTATCCGCCAAATAAACCGATTCCTCATGGATTTTAAACCGAAATTCCTCGCGTGCGCGCTCGTCGCGCTCGCGCCCGTTCCGGCATTCGCCGCGGACTTTCCATCGTCCTGTTTCGTCGAGACGTCCGAATTCGCTCCCAAACAGCCCGGGAACGTCACGGTCGCCACCGACTGGCGGGACGATTTGTTTTTCGTGCAGAACGGCGAAGCGCTGCCTTCCGTTACGAAAGACGTCGTACGCAACGCGGACATCCCCGCGAAACTCGCCAATCCGCCGGATTGGAACGGCGCGGTTTTCTCGAACCTTTCCGACGCCAGCCGCGACACTTACGTCGAAGTTCCGCCGTCGGTGAGGGCCGAAGGTTCCGCGTCGCTCGAGTTCGTATTCGATACCGTCCAACCGAGGGGAACTTTCCGACTCCTTTCGGACATCGTGGGAGGACAGTATTCGGTAGAAGTTTCCCCTGATGGAAAAACGTTTTTAGAGACCGACGAACGCGCCGTCTCCCGTTTCGACGCCAAGGCCGTGAAACTCACGTTCCCCAAAGCGCCGGAGCAGAATTCCATTACGACCATCCGATCTTTCCGGTTCGTAAAAGCGACCAAGGATACCGTGTTCGTGAAAGTTTCTTCGACTTCGCCCGTTTCGGCGTACCGCGGATACCGTTGCGACGACTCCGGGATTTTCGCTTTCCGTGCCGAACGCGACGCGAAATTCGCCGACGTCGACAAACTCAAGCCTTCGGATAAGCCGGTAGAACCGGTATTCGTACCGAACCCGCATTTCGGGCAGGATTCCGACGGGGACGGGGTTTCCGACTCCCTCGACAATTGTCCGAACCTCGCGAACGCCACCCAATCCGACCGGAATTTCGACGAAAGGGGCGACGCCTGCAGCGACGAAGACCACGACGGTTTTTTCTGAGACGCCGACAACTGTCCCGGAATTCCCAATGCCGACCAGGCCGACCTCAATCGCAACGGGGTGGGGGACGCGTGCGAATTCGATTCCGACAAAGATGGCGTTCCCGACGGTACCGACAACGCCATCCATGCGGCCAACCCGGATCAGGCAGACCGCGACGGCGATAACATCGGCGACGTCATCGACAATTGCGACCTTCCCAACAACGACCAGCTCGACCTCGATAAGAACGGCAAGTGAGACGTCTGCGACCGCGACGCCGAATACCGCTCCACCCACGATACCGACAAGGACGGAAAACTCGATTCGGCCGACAACTGCCCGAAAATCGCCAACGCCGACCAGAAGGATTCCGATTCCGACGGAATCGGCGACTCGTGCGACAACTGTCCGGCGCTCGTGAATTCCGACCAGAAGGATTCCGACTCCAACGGCAAAGGTGACATGTGCGAAGACGCCGACCGCGACGGTATCGAAGGCTGGCGCGACAATTGTCCCACCGTAAGCAACGCCGATCAGAAAGACTCGAACAACGACAAAGTGGGCGACGTCTGTTCCGATACCGACTACGACGGAGTCTACGATTCCCAAGACGATTGCCCCACGGCCTACGACCCCGAGCAGAAAGACGTGGACGGCGACAAGATCGGCAACGCCTGCGACCCGAAAGACGACCGGCCCCTCGAATCGAACCGCACGGTATTCTCCGTGCTGGCCGCCATCGTGGCGCTCGCGTTCGTTACCGGCATCGGACTTCTGCTCCGGTCGATGTCGGGCAAAGCCCCGTCTTCGAAATAATCGGCAAGCATCCTTCAATTCCCCACCATGTTCAACGTACTCAACCGGTTCGCCATCATGCTCAGCGTCATCGTCGGCTTCCTCGTGGCGTATTTCTTCTGCGGGTTCACTTCCCGTCCTTCCGAATCGTTCCTCGAATACTGATGGATAATTTTCCTCATTTCCGCCGCGGTCGCCCGGGCTTCGTTCCTTTCGAAGGACTTCATCGAATCCGCCCTCGGCGAAGGAGTCCGGTCGGCTAAAAAAACGGAACGCGAACCCGCTCGCAAAGAAACCGAACGCATTTCGGAACCGCTTGCCGCTTCGGACGTCGAATACGAGACGACGCTCGAATCCCTTTCCGTTGCCGCCGAACGGGAGTCCGAATACTTCGAAACCGTCCAACCGCCGGTTCGTGCCCCGCGTCCGGTCGTGCCCGCGGAACCGGAAAAACCGAACTGGTTCGTGGAATTCTTCTCCGACCGTCCACTCGCGAAAATCGGTGGAACGCTCCTGTTTTTGGGCGCGGTATTCTTCCTTTCCCTCGTTTGGCAGGAAGTCGGCCCGGTGGGGAAAATCCTCATCGGCCTCGCGTTCGGGTTTTCGCTCTACGGTATCGGCGTATGGATGGACTCCCGTGGCCACGTCGTGGAATCCCGGACGCTTTTGGGCGTAGGCATCGCCATCAACGCCCTGACCATCCTTTCCGGCCGCTTCATGGTCGGCGGGGGAGAAGGCTACCTTTCCGACACGGTGACGATGGGATTCCTCGTGCTCAATACGGCCTTCGCGGTCGCTACGGCCCTGGTCTATTCGTCGCGCACCTTCCTGCTCTTCTCGTTCGCTTTCGGGTACGCCATCCCGTTCTTGGTGGGTGCCGAACCGCGTGGTCCGTACGGGCTTCTCGGATATAACGCCATCCTTACCGCCGCCGGATACCTCTTGGCTGGCATCCTCTCGAAACGCGGCGAAGAATCCAATGCCGACGCTTCCTGGCTGGTGAACGTCGTCGTGGGCGGTTCGTTCCTCGTGGGGATGATCAACGCCTTCGCGGTACGTTCGACCACGGAAACCGCGGTCTTCGTGGGAATTTCCGTCCTGCTTTCGGTCATCGGCGCCGTCGTCGACATCCGCAATTTCCGAGGCGCGAAAACCGCCGTCATCGTCGCTGCCGGATACGCTTCGTTGTTCCTCCTGCTTTCCAAAACGACCTCCGTCGCTCCGATTTTCCTCGGCATCGTGCCGCTCTTCGCCCTTTCGGCGTTCTCGGTCGCCGCGTTCGCCGGAGGCGCGTTGCTCTCTTGGACCCTCTTCATCCCGCTCCTGCTCGGCGCGGCGATGCTCGCGGTTTTCGGCGTGCACCAGTTCGCCGCCGTCATCGTGCCGATTTTCCTCCTCTACGGAGTGGCTTCGGCGTTCGTGCTCGACCGGCTTTCCGCCTGGTTCCGCTACGCGTTCTTCGCGCTCATCGGCGGATTCATGATCTTTTCCGGAATCTTCTCGAACCTCTCTCCGGTCGCCATGCCTGACGGGCAGCGCCTCGCGATCGCCCTCGCCGGAATTTCGTTCTTCGTCTTTTCTTCCGGCATCGCGGTTTGGAAACGCCTCGAATTCCTCGTGCTCATGTCGAACGTCATGAGCGCGATACTCCTCGCGTTCGTGCTCGTGCCGCAGTGGGGGTTCTCATGGGCGATGTTCGGGCTTTTCGTCGCCGCTGCGCTCGCCGTGCCGTTCGTATCGGTTCCGCTCACCCGCGGAACGCCTTCGCTCGCGCTCGCCGTACAGAAGGCGGTCGTAGCGCTCTTCGCCGCTGGAGAAATCGCCTATCTGGGAAAGGACCTTTGGTTCTCGGGGAACGAAGGTTCGATGGTCACGCTCGGGTTCGTCTACCTCGGCGTCGCCGCGTTCTCCACCGTTTATTCCATTGCCCTCGCCCGCCTCATCGCGAACGCGCCGTTCTCCCAATTCTCCACTCTTCCGGATTCCGCGAAAAACGGAATTTACGGAGTATTGGCCGTTCCGGTTTCGCTCTTTTCGCTCGCCGTCGCCGTCGTGTTCGCCGATTCCCCGGGCGTCGTTTCGTTCGTATGGATCCTCGAATCCGCGGTATTGGCGTTTTTGTATTCCAAAGCCAAGGATACGCACCTTCTCGCCGGATCCTCGGTTCTTCTCGGCATCGGTCTCGTAAAGATCCTGCCGTTTCTCGACTCGCTTTCTTTCGGCAATTACTCCGCGCTCGTTACCGTCGCCCTCATCGCCGCCTCGCTCTTCGCCGGAGCTTTCTTCGTGAAGAAGCGCGATACCGGATGGGCGGTCGCCTACGACGTTTTGCATTGTATCGGTGCCGTCGCCGTGGCGTTCGCGCTCACTAGCGTCGTGGCTTCCGATTACGAAACCCTCGCGGTATCGTTCCTCTTCCTCGCGGCTTCCGTCGCGTACGGAAAAGAAAAAGGACTCCTGGGTATCGCTTACGTTCTCGCTACCGGAATCTTCACGCTCGTCCAATACGGCGCGGTCGAGGCTGATAAAACCTCCGCGGCCGCGAACCTCGTCGCGCTCGCCGTGGTCGCGCTTTCCGCTTGGAACTTCTCGAAGAAGCGCGAAGAAGGCCGCATCGCGCTGGCCTTCGCGCTCGTCATGGCGCTCTTCGTCACTTCGGCGTACGTCCGCGTATTCTCCGAGAACGTCTTCGCCGTCACCATCTACCTCGCGCTCGTCGCTTCGGCGCTCATTTTCGCGGGCGTTTCCGCCGACGTGGCCAAATACCGTACCGCCGGTCTCTACGTAGGCAGCTACATGCTCGTGAAGATCCTCTTCTACGACCTTTGGGCCGGGGTCGACGACCTCAGCGTCCGAGTGCTTGCCCTCATGGTGACCGGCGGGCTCATGATCGGCCTCTCACAGCTCTACGGACGTTCGGTCAAGCGCGGATGGTCTGAGGAATTCTCTTGGAAAAATTTCTCGGACGGACGCCTTCCGTTCCCGGGTTCCGAAGTTTCCCAAGACGGTGCCGCCGACGTCAATCCGTTTACCGGTCCGGTCGCCGAAGAGTTGGCCGGAATCGACGTTTCCGACGTTCAATACGTCCGATTTTTCCCGGTGGGCGGCGAATCGTTCGTCATCAAGCGTCCCGGAATCTTCCGCGTCGCCGTGAGGATTTCGCAGAGTTTCGGCAAGAACGAGTTCCGTCCGGGGGAACTCGCCCGCGTATACGAAAACGCCGTCCCGTTCGTCCGTAGTTCGCTCGCCAAGAAGGATCTCGAAGCCGTTCTCTCCAAACTCCGGCATTGGATCGACGCGGGCGGATCGTTCGAAATCGTAAGGAAATAGCCGAATCGGCCTCTGCCTTGAATTCGTACCGAAAAAAGAAAACCCCCTCGGAAGAGGGGGTTTTTCGAGCGTTCGCCGCTTTACGCACGGGGGCGGGAACCCCTGGCTTCGAAGTAGGCGAGAATCGCTTTTTCTTGCGATTGCGATTGGCCGCGCTGTTTCTGTTTGCGCGCCTTGCGTTTGCCGGAATGCGCGACGACGACTTCCGATTGCGGACGGGAAACCGTCCGGCAGGGGAGTCCGACTTCCTCGCGGAGCCGCATGACCGTATCGAGCCGTTCGTCCTGTGCCGAAACCATCTGTCCCGTTATGGGGAAGGAGGTCAGGCGGACGAACTTCGCACCGGCGGCCATGAGCAGCTTGGAAGCCTCTTCGTCGAACGAATAGACGGCGGCCGCGTATTCGTCGCCTTCTTTGCGTTCGACCAGGATGCGCGTCCCCGCGTATTCGCCCAGCCATTTCGCGTGCTCCGGTTGGGTTTTCTGGGGGGCGTTCGCGATGGCGTCGAGCTTGGAAGCGCTCATGAATTCGACGTCGAATTCGGGGATGCGGATGTTTCGGACGCGGTTGTCGCCGAAAAACCACGAGAACGGCTTTTGTTTTTTGTCGGCCTTGGCCATGGAAAATCCCTTCCGGTTCGTTGTGGGCGAATTTGCCGGAAGGGATTGTGCTGAACGGATTCGGATTGTCAATTATTCTTCTCAGCTCTCGGCTTTTTCGCCGATGGCCGTTTTGATCCGGGCCATCAGGCCGTCTACGGCCGCCTGCCGCCGCCTGCCGCGATCGACCATGCGTTCCATGTCGCCTTCGTACGTGATGCGGCTCATGAGGGAAGATCGGAAATCGATTTCGTCCCCCGAACTCCGGAATTGCGCGAGGTATTCGTGCACGTCCGGGCGGGCGTCTTCCGGGAAGAGTTCGAGCAACGCTTGGACGAGGTCGAGGTACGTGACCTTGAGGGAAGCGTCGTTGCGGAAGAACGCCGGACGGTATCCGTTGGCGTGCAGGGTTTCGTAGCCGGCGAGAAGGAGGAAGAACGCCGGATTCCGGGTAACGTGCGGAATGGAATCGCGGACTTCCTTTTCCAATATCGCCACCGCGTCCGCCGTGAATTTGATAGGGGCGACGTGAGCGACTTTGGTGAGTTTTTTCGAACCCTCCTTCCGGATTTCGGATTCCCGTTTGATGAGCCTCATGACCAACGGGTCGAACGTGAAGTCGATGGATTCGCAAGCGAGGAACGATTCGCAATTTTCCTTGAGCGAGAGCGTGAGTTTGGCATACGCCACTATCCAGGCGGGTACCGACGCCTTCTTCGCGTTCGCGGCGACCGCAGCGAGCGGAGTGACGCTGGCGTCTTTTGACTTCATCGGGACGTCGAGGGAATCGAGGTATTCGAAATTCCCGCTCGCGAGGGCTTTCATCCATTTCCAGTCGCGGTTTTTCTTGGCCGTGATGACGAGACTGCGGATGCGCTCGTTGATTTCTTCGAAGGGGACGTTCGGGTCTTCGGCCGTTCGGACGAGGGCGGCGAGACTGGCGTCGCCGATTACGGCGGACACGGACGAGGAGCTTTTCGAAGCTTCTTCGGCGAATTTTTCAAACTGGGAAACGTCCATTGTTGGTCGGCTTTTAGATCGGTACCATCCGGTTGACTTGCCGATTCTAATCCAAAATGCCCGGAATATCAAAAAAAGGCCCCTCTCGGAGCCTTTGGGACCGTACGGAATTCAAACCGAAACGATCTTGTGCGTGAATGCCTTGCTCAACGGGGTCGCCCCCTGGTGGCGCAATTCTTGCCGGATGTCTTCGTCGAGGGCGACCGCGATTACGGTTTGGCCGTCTTTGACGAGATGCAGGCGTTGGTTGCGCGGGTCCCCTTGGCAGAGGTCCTTTATGAGCGGCAGGTGGTTCGGTATCCGGAGCCGTGATTTCTGGTCGATCGACCGGAGCACGGTTTCCCGCAGGTGCGATACGTCGTATTGGGGGAGGTGGATAATCGTGGAATTCCCAACTTGCCTCCAGGCGAAATAGGCGACCCGTGCCGATTTTTGTTTCGCGTTCATTTTGCTTCTTTCCCTTTCAGGTTTTTTCGTTACGGCCTCTTGGGCCGTGCCGATTCTAGGCGGTTTTAATGATTGTCAAATCAGGCGAATCCGATACAATCCGCCGCAAGGCCCGAAAGGGTCCGAACCGCATGAAAAAGATCGACCTTCGAAAAATCCACGTCCTGAAGATCATCGTCGAAGAGTACCTGAAAACCGGGGAAATCACGGGATCGAAATCCCTTCTCAAAAAATACGACATGGGGGTTTCTTCGGCGACCGTGCGCAACGACATGGCGGCCCTCGAAAAGATGGGGCTCATCTTCCAGCCGTACAACTCCGCCGGACGCCTGCCTACCACGCGCGGAATCCGAGTTTTCGTCGACTACCTGATGGAACATATGAACGCCGCGTTCGTCGAAGCCGAAAACGAAATCATCGCCCGCGCCGAGTCCGAAAAGCTCGACGACGCGCTCTATCACATCGCCGCGCGGCTCACGAAATCCACTAAGGAAATCTCGTTCGCGTGCGTGCCGTCGATCTGAACCAACTACTATCTCGGGCTTTCCCACTACCTCGAGCGCCAAGGACCGTCCCCCGGGGCCGAAACCTACGGCGTCATCAAAGTGTTGGAAAACAAGCACCGGTTCATCGACCTGCTCTCCAGCCTCGATTTCCCGGGAAAAATCGGAGTGTTCATCGGCGAAGAGAACGTTATTCCCGAGCTCGAATCCATCGCCATGGTCGTACGCCGCACCGAACTCGAAGGACAAACCGCCCTCATCGGCGTCCTCGGTCCGCTCAAGATGGACTACGCGTTCAACATCGCGGCGCTCAAGAACCTTCCGTAGCCAGAAAGCCGCCCTGGGCAAGCCGCCCGAAATCCTCCAACCATAATCCCCACACGCATGCTTCTCGTTCGAGGCGGACAAACGCTCTCCGGTTCCGTTACGGTTTCCGGTTCCAAAAACGCCACCCTCCCGCTCATCGCCGCCGCTCTTTTCTTCAAGAAGGCAACCCTCCGCAACGTTCCCGACATCAGCGACGTCCGCACGCTCCTTACCATCGTCCGCTCGGTTGGAGGGAAGGCCGAATTCGAAAACAACGTCCTCCGTATCGAAACCGGGGACATGAAGAAGGAAACCATGGACTTGGCGCTCGTCAGCAAAATCCGCGCGTCCATTCTGCTCGTTCCGGCGTTCCTTCGGGCGTTCGGATCGGTCGACATCCCGTACCCGGGCGGCTGCAATATCGGTAAGCGTCCGATCGACGTGTTCGTGAACGGTTTTCTGGAAATCGGCTACGTGGGCGATTATTCGGATTCCGGCGTTTCGCTCTCTGGCAAGCCGAGGGAAGGCGACGTGGAATTTTCCGCCGGTAGCGCCGTTACCGCTACCGAATCACTCATTCTCGCCAACGTCCTGCGCAAAGGGAAGACCCGCATCTTCCTTTCCGCTATCGAGCCGCACGTCATCTGCCTCATCGATTTCCTCAACGCCCACGGCGCGAAAATCACCGTAGGATACGACCATACCGTCGAAATCGAAGGAGTGGAAGCCCTGGCAGAGGAAGCCGACGGTACCGTCATTTCCGACTACATCGAATCCGGAACCTTCGTCGCCCTCGCCGCCCTCGCCGCAAAGGACTTCGTCGACGTGAAAAACGCCCGCGTCGCCGACCTCCACGCCTTCCTCTCGAAGTGCAAGGAAGCCGGAGTCCGCTACGAAGAGTTGCCGGGAGACACGCTGCGCGTATATCGCTCCATCGAGAATCTCAAGTCCCTGCGCGTGATGACGAATTTCTTCCCGGGATTCCCCACCGACCTCCAGTCGCCGTTCGTCATCCTCATGACCCAGGCAGAAGGCGTATCCCGCATCGAAGAAATCGTCTACGAAAGCCGCCTCAATTGGCTCGTCGAAATCGAGAAGATGAAGGGGCATCCGGCCATCCTCAACCCCAACACCGCGCTCATTTTCGGCAAGACCCACCTCCGCGGCGCGACCGTGTCGAGCTGGGATCTCCGTGCCGGGGTCGCCATGATCCTCGCGGGGCTCGTCGCCACCGGCGAAACCCGAATCACCAACGTCGAATACATCGAACGCGGCTACGAGGACATCATCGGTAAGATCCGTTCGCTCGGGGCCGTCATCGAAAAGATCGACGCTACGGCGTAGTTCGAAAGCGTTCCATTAACCAGAAAAACCATGTTTCCCGCAGGTCTCGTACTCGTGCTCGTAGGCGTCATCGTCATCATCGCGCCGGAGTTCATCGCGTATTTCATCGGAACGCTGCTCATCCTCGTCGGCGCCAACCTCCTGCTCGTTTCGTACGGGGTGCACCGTGCCAACCGCAAGGACGAACCGTCTTCCGGATTCCGGTTCGGCGACTACGAAATCATCCGCAACCGTAAAAAATAGCATGTTCTCGGACGTCGCCTACTTCGTTCTCGCGTTCCTCACGGCACTGTTTCCCATCGCGCTCTGGGGATACGCGTTTTCGTATTTGGACGCCGACCGTTTCAACGCCCGCCGTTTCGCGCTCGGCATCGCCACCGGCGCCGCCGCGGTCTTTCCCGTAGCGTTCATGCCCGACGTTTCCGCCGCGATTCCTTTTTTCTGAAACGTCTTCGCCGACATCGCCGGACGGGTTTCCCCGTTTTCGGCCGCCGGAACGTTCGCCGTGTTCCTTGCGGCCGTCGCAGCCATCGTCGTCGCGGCGTCGTTCGTCACGCGCTCCGTCGAGCTTTTCGACGATAGGAAAGCGCTCGGCAGAAGCCTCGCGGCCGTAGGTCTCGCGGTCCCGCTTTTCGCGCTCGCGTTTTTCGCTTTCGCCGGATCTTCGGCATCCTCGCCGGAAGTCCACATCGCCTGAGCCACGCTCGCCGGGTTCTCTTCGCTCCTGCTCGCGTATTTGGTGGTGGCTTCGGTGGAAGAAGGCGGCAAGCATCTCGGCCTCTACGGCACGGGTTCGTTCGCCGAGATCGCCGAAAAGGGCATCCTCTATGCCGCGTTCGTCGCCCTCGGGTTCGCTTTCGCCGAGAACGTCCTCTACCTCGTTACGGCACTCCGCTCCGACGGTCCGTTCTTTTCGACCTGGTTTTCGCGTTCGGTATTCTCGGTGGGCGTACACACGCTCTGTTCCATCGCCGCGGCGGTACCGTTCGTCCGCAGCGCGAAAGCGGGGGATTCCGGCTCCCGAGCGGTCGCTTTCGCCGCGAAAGGGTTATTGATTGCCGTAGCGCTCCATTCGGTCTTCGACGTCACCGTTTCGTACGGAAAGACCGGCATCGTCTTCCTCTATGCCGTCATCGCCTACGCGCTCGTCACCCGGGCATTCCATAAGCCGGAAAATATCGCGGCCTAATCTCTTGAACTCGAAAAAACCGCGCTCTCCGGCGCGGTTTTTTTAAAAATTCTTCAAGAATCCTTATGGCATCCGGTGCCGTTCGATATGGAAAACCCGTTCGTCCGGATTTTCGGTTTTCTCGATTCTTACGGTCACGGTGGGGGAGTACCGGTCGGAAATCACGTCCGGCCATTCGACGAAGGCGACGTTGCCTTTCGTATCGAGGATCTCTTCGCCGCCGATGTTTACGAACGTTTCGTAGTCTTCGACGCGGTAGAGGTCGAAATGGTAGAAATTTTCGCCGTATTTTTTGTAATAGACGTAGGTAGGGCTTTTGACGTCTTCTTCGATGTCCCAAACCTTGGCGACGGCTTTGACGAGGGCCGTCTTGCCGGCTCAAAGGTCGCCGTGGAGAAACGCCAAATCGCCCGGGAAAAATTCCACGAGCGTGGGAAGGTCGGCGAGGGCGGCGGTCTTGGCGGTCTGCATGTTTCGAATATACGGACTCCCCACCCAATCGTCAATCCGGGATTTTGCGTTCGGGCCGGAAACGTGGTAGCCTAATACGGAAGTTTCATCTTTTTCCCTATGAACGAACAGATTTCGCCGGAAACCCCGGAAATCCAAGAGAAAGCCCCGGCTCCGGCCAAGCGCTCTTTCATGACGGCTTCGGTGCTCATCCTCGCGGTCTCCGTGGGATTCGCCGGGTATTTGAAGTACCAGACGTGGACGGTTTCCGAGCAGATTTCGGGAGTTCGCCACGAACTCTCCGAATTCGAAACCCAGATCAACGCCCTCAAGGCCGACCCGGCAGTCGCCGCCGCCGACCTCCTCGGCCGCAACAAGGCTTCGCTCCAAAAGGACGTCGAACGCTCCATGGCGCAGAAATACGTCGCCGAGTTCATGCGTCTCCACCGCGACTACGACGTCGACTTCGACGGTTTCCAGTTCACCGCGGGAAAAGTCGCGACCATCATTACCGCCCGCCAAACTTCGGTCGGCGTCGATCCGGTCGACAAGGTCATCCGCCTCGTAGGGGATTTCCGTTCCGGAAGCGGCTCCGCCGCGACCTCGCCGTTCACCCTCGGCGAACTCAAGCTCGTCTCCGGCGACGATACGCACCGCACGTTCAACGCGGATTTCAAGATCAAGTAGCCTCCCGAATAACCGTTCTTCCGTATGCGAAGCCCCCAGCCCACCGAAGTCATCAAGAAGAAGTCCCAGACTTCCGAATTCCTTCCGGCCGTCCTTCTCGCCGCAGCCATCCTCCTCGCCGCGTTTTCAGCGTATCCGGATTACTACGCGCTTACCGGCAAGAAAGACGAATACGCCCAGGCCGTAAAGGAAAAATCCGAAAAATCCGCCGAATTGGCCAAGCTCAACGCGTTCAAGGAACAGTCCGCGACCCCGGCCTTCGCCGCCGACATCGCCCGCTACGCCGCGCCGTTCCGCGAAGACGCCATTCTCGACAGCCTCTTTACCGGTTCGAGCGGAGTCCTTCCGCTCTCCATCGGCATCGACAAGGGTTCGCGCATGCCGAACGGCCTCTCGCAGGGAACCGTCGACCTCACGCTCCGCGCGGGCAACCAGGCCGCGCTCATGCAGTATTTCGAATACCTCACCGGCGAAACCGGCAAGAAGCGCTACGTCATCAAGTCCGCGAATTTCCCGTTCGACTCGACGTCGCCTAGGAACGGAACTTTTCAGGTTTCCGTAAGCCTCGGTTTCTCCCACTATTCCCCCCGTTAAAATGGAAAGCAACACCCAGGAAACCGGACTTCCGCCGGTACGCTTCTGGCACCGCGTCGGAACGAAGGAAAAGGCGCTCTTCTTCGAACACCTCTCCAATCTCGTCGAAGGCGGCGTAACCGTCATCCAGGCGCTCCATTCGTTCTTGGAAAAGGTGGGGAATCCCCGCTTCTACGCCGAAGTCTCCGAACTCGTCCTTTTGGTCGAATCCGGCGATCCGGTATCCACCGCCATGAAAAAACTCCCGCGCACCTTCGGACGCGCGGAGATTTCCATCGTAGAATCCGGCGAACAGTCCGGTACCTTGCAGAAGTCGTTCGCGAGCATCGCCGCCGACCTCCGCTCCCGCGACGAAATCCGCATGAAGCTCACCGGGGCGCTCACGTACCCGCTCGTCATCATGACGTTCCTCATGGTGGCGGTCCTCGTCGTCATGACCTACGTCGTGCCCAAGCTCGTACCGCTCTTCCAAACTTCCGGAACCGAACTTCCGGCCGTGACGGCGTCGCTTATGGACACCTCGAATTTCGTCCGAGACAATTTCACGCTCATCATCGCGTTCTTCATACTTGCGGCATTCGGGCTTCGTGCTTGGTTTTCGACCTATTCGGGGCGCCTCGCCTTCGACCGTTACGCCCTCCGCGCTCCGCTCATCGGATCGCTCTACCGCAACTACCTCATCGTCCGCGTTTCCTCGATGCTTTCGCTCCTCATCTGAGCCGGAATTCCCATCATCAAAACCCTCCGCCTCACCGGGGAAGCCACCGGCAATCTCGTCTACGAAGAAATGATCGCCGACGTCGCCTCGAAGGTCGAAATGGGCAAGAAGCTCGCCGAAAGTTTCATGGAAGTCGATCCGACCTTCAAGGTCTTCACCCGCGACTTCGTACAGATCATCGCGGCTGGAGAACGCACCTCCACCGTAAACAAAGTCACCGCGCGCCTCGCTGAACAATATTCCCGCGAAGTCGACGCATCCATCGCCACCCTCGTGCGCTTCGTCGAACCGGCCGCCATCCTTTTCGCCGGCGGATTCGTCCTCTGGTTCGCGCTCGCCATTTTCTCGGCCGTCATGCGCGTGACCGAAGTGGTCGGATAACCCGTTTCCCATGAATTCCCGTTTTTCCAAAACCTCCGGATTTTCGCTCGTGGAACTCATGGTCGTCCTCGCCATCGTTTCGCTGCTCGCGGTTTTGACGTACGCGCCGTATTCGTACTATTCCGATATCGCCAAAGTCCGCATTTCTTCGGAAAAGATCGAACAGACCTTTTCCGAAGCCAAACTGACTTCGGCCATGGGCTTGTCCGTCCCCGGTACCGATTTCAACGGCGACGCCTACGTAGTCCTTCAGAAAGGCTCGGGGTCGCTTTCGCTCTATGCGGCGAAAGCCGGCAGCGGATTCGCCGCGCCTTCGGAATACCGGCTCCTCCGCCTAGTTCCGCTCGAAAAGGACGTCCTCATCAGCGATCTGCCGTCCGACCTCGTGACGGTGAAGTTTTCCGCCCCTACGGGCGCGCCTTCTTCGGTCGACGCCGACGGGAACGCCTTGGTTTTTTCGGGAGGAACCGTAGGATTCAAGGGATCTTCCACCGGCAGTCTTTCCAAGCCGTTCCGTAACGCTTCCGTTTACTAGCATGCGATACCGTTTCCGTTCCAACAGCGCGTTCACCATGATCGAACTCATGGTGGCTATCGTCGTGTTCGCGCTCGGGCTCGTGGCCGCGTATTCGCTCCTGCGTACCGCGACCTTCCTTTCGGAGCGCTCGCGCGACGAAATCGTGGGGGGTAACCTCCTGCGCGAACGCCTCGAACTCGTAAAGAACGTTCGCGATTCCAACTGGATGGGGCTCCGTTCGTGGGATTCGCTCCGCTCGGGAGTCACCGTCACCACCGAAGACCCGTCTTTCTGTCCGTCTCCCGACAATTGCCGCCTCACTCCGGGAACCTACGTGATCGAGAACGATTTTTCGAGCACGTCTTCGCCGGTCCGCGTCCACCGCGTCGCCGCCGCTCCCACTAAGGCCGACATCGTCGCCGAAACCAATGCCGTATCCGGTACGAAGTTCAGACTCTGTCTCGATCTCCAGGGGCGCTACGTACACGATTGTTCCGGTTCGAACGCAAAAACCCCGTACTACGCGTACGTTACGGTTTCCAACCTTTCGGCCGACCAGGCCGGGGGCGGGGGATCCGCTTCCGTCAGCGGGGCGCTCGCCGTTTCCGCGCACTTCGTCTCGGTCGCTTCGGGGTACCGCGAGCTTTCGATGAATACCGTCATAACCGATTGGAAAAGGTAATATGAGAGTCCGACAGAACGCCTTCACCCTCGTGGAAATGATCGTCGCCGTCACCATTCTGGCGGTGGTGATGGTTTCGGTGTTCGAAATCTATTTGGGAGTGCTCTCTCTGAACCGCCGCCTCGAATTCGCCCGCTCCCTCCAAGAAAACGGACGTTCGATGACGGAAATGTTCGCCAAGGAAATCCGCGAAAAGGGCGTCGACCTCTCGTTCTACGACGGAGGTTCCGCCATCCGTACCCTCGATTACCGCAATGGGAATTCCGTATTGGCCATCCGTCCCGACGCATTGGGCAACGCCGCCCGCTACTACCTGATGGAAGATTCGGTTTCCGGGCCGGTAGCTTGCGACTCCACCGGTTCCGGCGCGTGCTACCTCGGCCGCGAATCGGTCGCCGCCGACGGTACTTCTTCTCGCGAACGGCTTACCGACTCCCGCGTCAAGGTCGAAGGGCTCCGCTTCCATATCGTGGGGGCGTCGGGCGATTCCGTTACTTCGGGTACCGTGGGTACCGAAGCGCTCCGCGAAGCCAAAGTCACCGCGTCGTTCATCCTCGCTATTCCGGAAGGGAAGGGCGTCGATCCGAAGGTTGCGGCCGGACTCAAGATCCGCGCGCAGACGACGATCAGCGAGAAAATCTATAAGTCCTACTAGCATGCGAACCAACCAACGCGGATTCTCGAGCGTCATCGCCATCCTCCTCACGGCCTTTTTGGTCGTGCTTTCCGCGGGGGTGCTTTTCCTTTTCGTCGCGGAATCCCGCATCAGCCGTTCGCTTTTCGACGGTTTCGCCGCGTACGCCTGAGCCGAAGGCGGAATGGAATACGCGTTGCTCAAGGTGAAGAACCACCGCGAGGGGTTCGAAGACGTCATGAAACGTTCGTCCGCGGACGGAAAAGTTTTCGTTTCCGCCGACCGCCGCGCCGCCGAAATGGGGTATTCGCTCTCCGCGTTTTCCAAAAGCTATTCGGGCGTTCTCCAACCGGGGCAGATGGAAATCGTCCCGCTCTTCTTCGATAAGGGAAAAATCCTTTCCACCGTGGATTCCGCGGCTTTCAAAGACCCGCGCGCGGGCACTTCGAACGTCGAGCGGACCTTCGATTTCACCGTTTCTTCCGACGCGCCGTTCTCTTGGAACGTAATGGGATCCGACGCTTCGGGGAAGACGTACGGAATCGTAGGGACGGGCGGGCTCGCTGCCATCGTCGGAAACGGTTCGGCCGCTACCGTGATCGCCGGAAACATGCGTTCGGTCGACGCTAACGACGATACCACCGACGTTTCCGTGAATCTCGCCGACTTTCTCGAAGACTACGAAGACGCGTATCTCGCGGTTACCAATCCGGGCGCTACGCCTATCGAATACCGCGTGGATTCGTCCAACGGCTTCTCGAAGCCCGTAATGTCCGTCGCGGCGGTAGGGAAGGCCGGAAACGCCATCTCCAACCTCGAATTCAAAGAGAACCGCAGCCGCCACTTCGACGCGCTCCGGTACAGCCTCTTCAACGCCGACAACTAATCGCGGACACGGACTCGTCCGTCGTGACGCCGATAAAAAAACCGGCCCTGACGGGCCGGTTTTTTCTTTAGTACGTTCCTCCGACGTAATCCCATTTTCCGTCGTCTTTGACGTAGATGATTTCGAGTCCGTCGTCGAGTTTTTGGTAGTCTTTCGGAAGGTAGTCCAATCCGCCCAAATCGTGGAGCTCTTTGGCGTCTATGACCTGTTTTCCGGTATTCTTCACGAACGTCGCGTCCTTTCTCGCGATATATTCGAGATTGAGTTCGCGCATCGCTTTGCCGAGGTAGGTCGAACAGAGCGCGTCCATCGATTCCGCTTTGGCCGCGTCTTCTTTCAGTCCTTTTGTCGCCTCTACCCGGTACGCTTCCGCGAGTTTGACGAATTCGGTGGGGATTTCGCCCTGGAATTCGGAAGAGAACGGCTTGACGAGATAGTCGCGCATTTCGCGGGAGACGGTTCGGCAGGCCTCTGCGCTCGCTTGTCCCGGCTGGAGGGATTCGGCGATGGAAAGGAACATGAGGATGGATTTCTCACGTCCTCCGGATTTGCCCTTCATAATCGCGCTCATCATGCGCGCTCCGGTGGGGGCGTCCTTACTGGCCGCGGCGATGCGGTAGTAGTCGCTCGCCTTGTCGGCGTTCTTGCGGTTGTAGTATTCGACGTACGCGAGGTAGTACGGAACCATCGAATTGCTGCAGGGGCTTTCGTATTGCGGATCCGTCCAAACTTTCGAGAGAACGGGTTCGGCGAGGATCTTTTCGACTTTTTTCGCGTCGCAAGTGGTCCTCATTCCTTTTTCTCAAAGCCATACCGCCTTCTGAACGTTCATGTCGGCTTCGGTCTTGTTGAATTTCTCGGCGCTCGGGTTGATATCGGGAAGAAGGAGGAGGCCTACTTCGTACGGGGTGGTGAACGCGGGGTTGAGGTCGGTCACGAGCGACAGCATTTCGTAAAGGAAACGCTTGTATTCCGACGAAACGGCGTTTTCTCCGACGTATTGGATGGCGGAGAGCCAATAAAAATCCGCTATCACGTTATCGAAACCCGAAGCGATGAGACGGACGTCCTCGACTTTGGGGATGAATTCGGGATGCTGGATGAGGCGGTATTCGATATTGAGGTGGACGGGTCTCGTTTTTTGCGACGCGTACTGGAAAAACCAGCCCGATGCGGCCACGAGCAGAAGAAGCGCGACGGTTCTCATTACGTATGACGTGATTATTTGGTTTTAGATTCCGACCCCGTCTTCGGAAAGATCGGCGAGGGAAGAGGCTTTGGCGTGGACGTGGGCTTTTTCGACCGGTCCGGAATACGCCAGATGGAGAACGCGGGATTCGCCTTCGCCGGTGGAGCGGGTGGAGAGCCCTTCGACGTTCTTTTCGGCCACGTAGGCGTGGACCTTCTTGCGTTCGTAGCTGGAGAGTTCGCCGAGGGTGGTTTCTCAGCCGGTAGTCTTAAGCGAAGCGATCTTCTCGTCGATGCGGCGGAAGAGGCGGTCGTCTTTCGACTGGAGGTAGTCGTTGACCTCGAGGTGGATGAGGAACGATTTCCCGATGGTACGCTCTACCAGGCGGGTGAGCAGGTGGCGGACGGTTTCGAGCGTTTGGCCGTGCATTCCGATGAGGAGCTTGGAATCGGGCGTTTTAACCGCGACGCGGTAGATGCGGCGCTTTTCTTCTTCCGCTTCGGCCGAAACGGATTCTACGGTTATTCCCATGAGGGTGAAAAACCGGAGGCTGATTTGTTCGATCTGTTCTTGCATACGGTGGGCGTGAGAACCGAAAATTCGAGCGAGATTATACGTAAAGCGGACGAAAACGGAAATTGCGAATTTCGATTTGCGCGAAACGGGATTTTCTATAGACTCATCCACGCTTTCAGTAGACATGGAGAGGTCGCATAGTGGCCTAGTGCGCACGCTTGGAAAGCGTGTGTGGGGCAACCCACCGGGAGTTCGAATCTCCCTCTCTCCGCCATTTGAAAGCCAAAAACCCCCGCGAAAGCGGGGGTTTTACGTGGTGCTCCGGTATGAAAAGTAGGCTTGCGGAGGGATTTCGAATGGTATATCCTTCGGTCCGTCATTTATCCCGTGATATGCCCATCGACCTCTCGTCGCTCTCCCGCTTGGGCTACAAGCCCGCGGAACCCGTTGCCGCTCCCGTTGAACCGGGGGTAAGCGAGGGCTTTGGCGAACGCGTGCGGAAATACGGGCTCTTCGAAGGAGTGGACGAAGCGACGGTGTCGGGAATCCTTTCCCGTAGCAGGGTACGGCGTTTCCCGCAGGGCGAGACCGTATTGGCGGAACATGATGCCTGCAATGACGAAGCGTACGTCATCATGTGCGGTGCCGTGGAGGTCTCGATCGAAGGCGACGCGTTCACGGTGCTTCGCGAAGGCAGCCTGTTTTGAGAATACGCGCTCATCGCCGGATGCGAACGCACGGCGACCATTACGGCCATAGAACCTACGGAATGCCTCGTTCTCGACGAGGACGCCTGCCTCGAAATATCCAACCAGAACGGCACGATCAACGAAATCATGCTGGAACGCATAGAGGAGAACGTGGAGAAGGGCAGGGGAGTATTCGCCGAATCGCACGCGTAAGTCTGAAATCGGCTTGATTTCGATTGGGCTTCGGATATATTTCGACCCGCTTTACGGGCCCATAGTTCAGTTGGCTAGAACGCTTCCATGGCATGGAAGAGGTCAGGAGTTCGAGTCTCCTTGGGTCCACCAGTGAAAATCAAAAAACACCCCAAATGGGGTGTTTTTGTTTCTCTCCTGAACCTTGGAGACTCGAAGCCGCAGCGACACCGGCGAGCGGCGCGAGCTGGGGAAAACGTGCCACGGATGGCACGTTTCGTCGCAAGGAGTTTTCCGAAGCGAGCCTCCGGGCGGCAGGCCGGGGCGACACTGAGGAAAAAAGAGTCTCCTTGGGTCTATTAAATTTTCGGATTATTACTTTTTTCAGCTGTTTGCAAAGTATTCTTCCATAAGCCCACTG
>JBAQKV010000029.1:0-6555 GCA_049301335.1 Patescibacteria group bacterium | reverse complement strand
GGATATGCCCGCGACTACGGATTTCGGCACCCATTTCGAGATCTTTCCCGAAAGCCCGGAGGCCGATACGAGCACCCAGAATGCGCCGGTGGCGAGCGACGCCCCGGTGAGGGTGGCGACGGTCGATCCGGGAAGGGTGGCGATGCCCGCGCCGATGGCCTTCATGGGCTGTACCGGGAGCGGGGCGCGGAACCACCATCCAGAGATTACGAGCGCCAATCCGAACGCGAAGAATATCCCCGCGGGATTCACGCCGGGCACCGCCAAATACGCCAATATGAACGCGATGAACGTTCAGAGGTCGGCGAAGGCCGCGTTCCATTCGGATTTCCCGAAGGAATTCTCGATTTCTTCCGTCGTCTTTCCGTTCTTCGCCATACGGGAAATGAAAAGGAATCTTGGAAGTAAAAACCCTCCCGGCCGGAGCGGGGAGGGTTTTTGGAGTTTCTTGGAGCGGATGATGGGACTCGAACCCACAACAGCCACCATGGCAAGGTGGTACTCTAGCCATTGAGCTACATCCGCATAGAGTATATGTCTTTCGCAAACTTGGAGCGGGGGACCGGGTTCGAACCGGCACACCCGAGGGTTGAAGCCTCAGTACACTCGCTCTTTTATGTTACCCCCGCGAGGAGCACACTTTGCGAAGCGGGGGCATTCTATAAAAAACGGTACGAGTGTCAAAGGAAATTTGGCGCTTTTCGAGCATCGGCTATACTCCGCGGCGTATGAAAAGCGTTCCGCTCGACGTTCTCGACCGCATCCTTTCCGAACTCGCGAGAGATCGGAACGTTTCGACGAAGGCGGCGATGGCCAAGTCCGTGAACCGGATTTCCGGCGAAGCGGGACTTGCCGGCAGCGTACCGACGCTCCTGCTTTCGGAGCGGTACCGCAACCTCGTCAAAGCGGGCGAGATGGTCGACGACGCGCGGATGAAGCGCCTGCTCCGCCGCCGCGCGGTACGCAGCTTGTCGGGTGTTTCGGTGATTTCGCTCCTCACGCCTAACTTCCCGTGTCCGGGAAAGTGCGTGTATTGTCCGGACAACCCGGGGCTGCCCAAGAGCTACGTTCCGGGCGAGCCGGCCGTCATGCGCGCCGAAGCCAACGCGTTCGACCCCGTGAAACAGGTGTGGAACCGCCTCCGCGCGCTTTCGATTACCGGCCATTCCCCCGAAAAGTGCGACGTCCGCATCATCGGCGGCAGCTGGGGCGCTTACCCGAAGGATTTCCGCGAGAATTTCGTCCGCAAAATCTACGACGCGCACACGCTTTTCGCCGACGTCCCGTTCGAAGACGCCGACACTTCGGCGACTTTCGGCAAGCATTTGCCGTTCATCTTGCCGAAAAACGTTCCCTCGGACTATTCCGAAACGCTCGAAGAAGCGCAGGACCGCAATTCGAAATCCGAAAACCGCGTGGTCGGCATGGCCGCCGAAACCCGTCCCGACCTCGTAACCCCCGAGGAACTGGCGTTTTTTCGCGAATGCGGGGTGACGAGGGTGGAAATCTGATACCAGACGACCTTCGACGAAATAAACCTCGCTACGGGCCGCGGACACGGCAATGCCGAATCCATCGCGGCCACCCGCGACCTCAAGGATGCCGGGTTCAAAGTGGTGGCGCACATGATGCCCAACCTTCCGGGCTCGACGCCGGAAATGGACCGCGATTCGTTCGCCCGGGTTTGGGACGACGAGGCTTTTCGTCCGGACGAAATCAAGATCTACCCCACCATGGTCGTGGGAAACAGCGCGCTCGAACGGCTTTGGAAAGCCGGGAAGTTCGAACCGTACGCCGATGGCGTCCTCGTTGGGCTCATGGCCGATTTGGAATCGATGATTCCCGAATACGCGCGCCTCAACCGGGCGTACCGCGACATTCCCGCGTCCGAAATACTGGCGGGATCCAAAATGGCGAACCTCCGCCAAGTGACCGAGGCGGCCATGCACGAGCGCGGCGAAGACCGCAAAGACGTCTCCGCTCGCGAAGTGCGCGACAAGAAGAACGACCCTTAGTGCGCGGTATTGGAAATTTTCGAATATGCGGCGTCCGGCGGAACCGAATTCTTCTTCCAGTTCGTCGACGTCGCCGACCGAACGCTCTTCTCGGTGCTCCGGCTTCGGATTCCGTCTTGGATTTCGAACGGAGGAAAACCCCTTTTCGAAGCGCTCGAAAACGCGGCGGTCATCCGTGAAATCCATACCTACGGCGACCAGATGGGCATCGGCGAAACCGGTTCTGGAGGCGCGGATTCCGCATCGCCAGCCCAGCACCGCGGTTTTGGAAAACGCCTCATCGAAGCGGCGGAAAATCTCATCCGCGAAAGGTATCCGAGCCTGTCGAACGTCGCGGTCATCGCCGGTGCCGGAACGCGCGAATACTATCTGAAACGCGGTTTCCGTCTGGCGGAGTACGGCTACATGGTAAAAGAAATCCCCCGGTAGACGGGGGATTTCTTTTAGAGTTTGACGATGCGGACGTATCCGTCGGCGCCTATTTGGCAGGCGATGTTGGCGTCGTCGCTTCCTACGCCGCTGCCCCCGGCTCAGTGTCCGGTGGCGGCCGTTCCGCCATTGGGGCACGCGACCGTTTTCGCCACGGTTCCGAAACCGCCCCCGCCTCCTCCTCCGGCATCGCTTTCGGCTCCGTAATTACTGGTCGGCTGTCCGCCGATGCCGTGGGCGATGGTCGAGTCGAAGGTCGAATAGTACGCGGCTCCGTCACATCCGGCCGCCTTTACCGAAGCCGAATCGTACCCGCCTCAGGATTTTCCTCAGCACGTTCCGCCTGCGGTATTCGTGAGCGTCGACTGAACGTTTCCTTGCGTTCCGCCGCTCGCTCATCCTCCTCCGCCGTTGGCGGAAACGAGAGCGCCTACGCCGGAAGTGCCGCCGGTGGTTCCGTAGCCGTCGGTAGAACTCGCCGGTCCGGCCAATCCTCCGGATCAGACGGTTACCGAATAACTCTGCCCGGCAGTGAGCGTCACGGTCGTTTTATTGGCGTATCCTCCGGCGCCTCCGGCACCGCCTCCCCAGAATGAGGATCCGCCCCCGCCTCCGCCTCCGACTACGAGCAATTCGTACGTTCCGTCCGAAGGAATTTGCACGGAATACGTCCCCTTGGTCGAAAAGGACGCGGTTTTTCATGAACAGACCGCTCAAGACGGACAAGTCGGCCAAGCGGCGCTTGACGATCCGTTCGTGGCGAGTCCGTCCATAAGCGCGCCCGTCAGGTTCGTCGCGGAACCCGGTTCCGCACGGAAGAGGCCGGAAACGTTCCCTGCGGGCATTCCCGTCGTGGGGAAGTTTCCCGCTACGCTCGCGAGCTTGGTTGAGGTTGAAACTCCCGCCGCCTGCGCGTATGAGACCGTACGCTTCCTTCCGTTCGGACCGGAAATTTGGAAGTCCGCTCCCGCGGCCATGAGCGAGTTCGCGTCGTACGAGGCTTCCGCGGATTCCGTTTCTAGCATAGTGGCGCGGGCGATGACGCCCAAGGTTCCGCCCGGGAGTCCGGAAGCGGAGATCCTGAACTTGTCGGGATTGAGTTTCAGCTTCTTGAAGTCGGGCTTCCCCGCGGTGTAATTGGAATCGAGGGGTGCCGAACCGACGTCTCATCCCGTGAGCGCCACCGAAGCTCCGTCCACGTACGCGAAAGCGCCGGAAAGGGCATAGTCCGTATCGTGGATCACGTAGTACCTCGGGGAATTGTTCGTAATGGCCGATTCCGCGGAAATCGCCGTCTGCAGCGAGCGTACGTTCGCCTTGATGGCGGAGTCCTTGGCGTCCTGCGAGTAGCCGGAAAGCGCTAAAAAGCCTATGGTCGCGAGGATGGCGAGGATCGTGATGACGACGATGAGTTCGACGAGAGTGAAGCCGCGGAAGCGTTTTTCAAAAAGGTTCGGCCGCATCGAGAAAAAGTTAATTCAACGTCTATATGATAAGATATCTTTTTTAAAAATAAAATGCGGTTGATAAAAGAAATCCCCCGGTAGACGGGGGATTCGGGCCCTTTCGGGCAGCTCAGGCGGTAACGTGGATTTGCGTTCCGACGGAACCGGACGTAGCCAGCGGCTGCGGACCGGTTTTTTCGTTGGTTTTCATTTCCTGTTGTCGCGCTTGGCGATTGGATTCGATGGCGGCGGCTTCGCCGGTAGCACCTGCCTGTTTGACGTAGGCGCTCGCGCCGGTACCACCGATTCCGTTAATTGGACTAGCGTTCAAAACTTCTCTCCTTTTTGCGTAATGGGGAATGCGTTTCGATATTTCGTCGAAAAACACGAGTGGAAATTACCTAAGGAACCGGATTTGTCAAACGTTTGGTTATTTGAACCAAAGCATGATCTTGTCGCCCGTACCTCCGGTACAGTTCTTCGCGGACGAGTTTACCCATCCGGCGCCGCACGACGTTCCGTCGGAACTCGTATCGCCCATGCGCATCGAACAATACGCACCGCCGTTATTCTGGCCGATTCCCACGGAGCAGTTGGTGATTCCGGTATTCGCACCTCAGAGAATCGCCGTGAATGCCGAGGTAGTGTACGCGTTCTGGCAATCGGTCGACATGGAGTTGCTCGTCCCGTTCCAAGTGTTCTGCCAACTCACTACGCACGTTTTTTTGAAATACGCGGTATCGATGACGGCATCGGTGGATGAATTTCTCGATTGGAGCTTCCATGCGACGGTGGGGGCGATCGAGGAGACGCGAGACGAGCCCAAACGCCAGCTCGCGTTCGCCGAACCGAAATTCGCGACGCCGATATCGGTTGCCATCGCTGCGGCGTTGCCGGAATACGGTGCCGTCGAAACTTGCGCTCCCACGAGCGTCCACCCACCTCCGTCGTTGACCATGTCGCAGTACGCGTCGAAAGCGGCCAAGGGGCCGTTGCCGTCGAGATCGACGGAATAGGTTCCGCTCGCCGCGCCGCCGTTCGCGGTTTTTATAGCGAGGCACGAGTTCGGAACGCACGTTCCTCAGACGTTGGCGTAGTTCGCGGCGCACGTCACGGCCGCCGGCGTCGAATTTACCGAAGCCGAGCCGTCCACCAGCGCCCCCGTCGAAAACGGCGACTTCGGGTCCCTCACCAGTCCCGCCACCGATCCCGACGAAGCCGGGTAGTTGCCCGACACCGCGACCGCTCCGGTCGCCGGGGAGATCCCCGCCACCTGGAAGTACGCCGACACGCGTTTCCTTCCCCCGCCCGTCAGTCCCGCGGAAGCGTCCACGGCGCCCACCGTGAGGTACTTGGAATCGTAGGCGGCGAGCGCTTCCCGGAGGACTTCCCCGAGCGCCGACACCTTGAACTTCTCCGGGTTCATCCTCAGCTTCGCGTAGTCGGGGTTCCCGGCGGAGTAGTTGGTCCCCGGGGCGTTCCAGTCCCCGCCCGTGAGCGCGGTCTGGTTCCCGTCGAAGTACGCGAAGGCCCCCGACAGCGCCGCTCAGGAATCGTGGACGACGTAGTACCTCGGGGAGTTGCCCGTCAGCGCCGATTCCGCGGATATCGCGGTCTGCACCGAGCGGACGTTCGCCCTGGTGGCCGAGTCCTTGGCGTCCTGCGAATATCCGGAAAGCGCCAAAAAGCCTATGGTCGCCAGGATCGCGAGGATCGTTATGACGACGATGAGTTCGACGAGGGTGAAGCCGAACGCGAAGTTCTTTTTGAGGGAAGTTTTCATATTTTCAGATTATTTTACCATCATTCTCGACTTCGTCACCGCTTCGTAGTACCCGAGCCATGTCGCCCAATCCATGCCGTCCGCATAGGAAGCGTGCGGCCCGCCGTAGTAACTTCCGTTGAGGTTCGAAGAGTGGCACGCGCTGTACCACCAGGCGCCGTGATAGCTGATCGCGCAGTTCGAGGCCGTACCGTCATGGTCGGCGTCGTAGGTTGAAAACTGGTAGCCGCTGTATCCCGTAAGGCTGTCTCCGGCCGTTCCCGAATATCCAGAAACGGAAATGGCATAGTTCGTAGCCGATCCGCCGATGCTGAACGCCGAATATTTCGCGTACGCGGTCGCGTTGGTGTTTCGCGACATCGCCACATAGAGCTGTTTGCTCGTTCAGGCGATGGCATTGAGTTTGTTGAGTCCGAGCCAGTACTCGTTGGTTCCCGGAGTTCCGAAACCGTTCACGTAGGACGTCCATCAGAGATAGAAATCCTGAACCCCGCTATAGCGTTCTTGAAAGACGGTCCATCCGCCGCCGTCGGTCGCCATGTCGCAGAGAACGTTGAACGCCGTGATTCCCGTCGCCCCGTCCGGATCGATGGAATACGTCCCGTCGACGCTTGCCGGATAAGCGACTTTGATCGCGTTGCACGAATTCGGAACGCAGATCCCGCCGATGAGCGCATAGTTCGCTGCCGAGCACGTTACCGTCCCCGCCGTTTCCGATCCGCTGACCGACACCGCCCCGTCGGTGCAGAGGAACGTTTGGGAGTAGGTCTGCGTTCCCCCGGTCACCGTTACGGCCGCCGAGGTGCCGGCGAGCGCATTGCCGTTGTTGAACGCGGCGAGCGGATACGGGTGTCCGTTGACCGTCTGGGTGCCCGCGGGACAG
>JBAQKV010000028.1:0-2844 GCA_049301335.1 Patescibacteria group bacterium | reverse complement strand
CTTCGGCATTCTATCCCATATTTCGGCACAAAAAAGTTCCGCCCCCTTGCGGAGGGCGGAACTTCGGTCGTAATGGGCGTTTTTTCCGTCGGGCCTAGGCGAACGAGCGTACGGCAGAGGCGACTTTCTCGTAATCCTTGCGGTCGGACGATTCGCCGTACCGGTTTTCGAATTCGAGCGTTTCCGGCGCGGTCCCTCCGAGAGCGAGGAGCGCGGAGATTTCGAACGCTACCCGGTCGAGAGTTCCGTAGCTGCGGAATCATCCGGCGGACGCGGCGTCCGGACGGTAGAACGCTTCGAAGTGTTCGTTTCAGAACGAGTGGACGGCGAGGGTTGGCATGTTGTGGTCGGTTGCCCGGAATCTACTGAAGAGCGGAAGTTTGACAAGCCCGTTTTTATATTTTTGGGAGTTTTGCGAGCGATGCCGCGTACGCGATGGCTATCGCATCGGCCGCATCGTCCGGTTTTGGGATTTCGTCGAGTTTGAAAACCATTTTCAAAGCGTTCTGGACTTGCGTTTTCGGCGCTCGTCCGTTGCCGCAAATGCTTTTTTTCACTTGGAGCGGTCAAAATTCCGCGAGGGGGATTCCGCGTTTGGCGATTTCCGCGACGATGGCTCAGCGGGCCTGGGCTACGGCGATGCCCGTTTTTACGTTGGTCGTGAAAAGGAGGGTTTCTATGCCGCAAATCTCCGGCTGGTAGGCGTCGCAAAGTTCGCCGATGTCCCGGCAGATTTCCACTAATTTTTCCGCCAAAGGGATCTTCGGACGGGTCGAAATCACTCAAAAATCGATTATTTCGGGTACGGGATGCCGTCTTTTCAGCACCGCGAAGCCAACGGTGGTCGTACCAGGATCTATACCGAGGATAATTGACATATTCTCTTTTTTATAGTCTAATATATCAAGTGAACCGGCCCGGAATTCCATCCGTTCGGGCGTACCGTTATCTATCGTACAACCATGTTTACCGCAACCGTCTGCGAGTCCGTGCTCGTTGGGAATCCTATCGAATTCCGCATCCGCGAATCCGTCCAACTCTCCGAAGAACAGAAGAAGGATTTCATCAACCTCCTGTCGTATTTCACTCCTGCCGAACTGGCCGAACTGGAAACGCTTTTGTAATCCCGAAAACGCCGAAACGCTCCCAAGAGGAGCGTTTTTTCGTGCTAGTACGCGGCGCTCTGGGTTTGGAGGAAACGGTAGAAGAGCGAATTCTGGTCCTTGAAATCGCCCAGAAGCAGGCGGCGGGTGGTGGCCGTTTCTTCGATGGAGATTTTCCCCGAATGGCGTTTTCCCCCGAACACGTCGCTTTCGACGATTTCCGAAAACGGGATGAAGAATTCGTCGGAAAGGAGGAAATCCCCAACGGTGCGGTACTTGTCCAAATATTCCTTGAACGCGTTTCCGTAGTCGAACAGGCGTTCGCCGTTGCGGATGGATTTGAGAAGCCCGTACAAGCGTCCGATCGAGAGGATGTAGCGCTTGGTGATGACGAAATGGATGGCCTTTTCCATCGGATCGTTCACGCGCAGTACGATGGCGCCGCGCTTGACGGCGTATTTGCGGAACTGCGAGGTGACGTAGGTTTCCACGAGCGCGTCCAAGAGTTTGGTGTACGAACTGATGACGGAGAGTCCGTCGCCCGAGCCGGACCGCTGGATGTTGTAGAAGGCTATTTCCGCGTCGACGAGATGGCTCATGGTGTCGCGCGGCGCGTTCATGAGAAGCAGATCGCCGAAATACGCGTGGATGCGGTTGTAGGTGATTTCCTGCATGTTTTCCCGCATGAAGTCCGAACGGACGTCTTCGGTCATTTTTCCCGCGCGCCGCTTGGCGATCTTGAGGGTTTCCTCGCGCCATTGGCGGGCCATCCAAGCCGTGGCGACGCCGAGTTGGCGACGAAGTTCTTCGTTTTCGACTTTGAGGAGTTCGAGTTCGGACTGCGTCATGGGAAGGGGCGGTTCTAAGTAAATTCGACGGACGCGGATTCGTGAGTTTCGCTCGCTCCAGTCCTCGGATATGGGAATCCGGCGAGGTCGCAGCGACTTTAACTTCAGTTAGGAGCCAGACCCGCCGGATTCCCATATCCTGCGGAGTCGCTCGCTTGAACTCACGAATCCGCGCCCCGGGTTATGCTTCCAGGAGCCCCTTCACCTTGGCGAGTTCCTTTTCCAGGGTGGCGGAGTCGCGGGCTTCCATGTTGAGACGGAGCAACGGCTCGTTGGAGCTCGGGCGGAGATTGATCCAGAAATTCGGATAGCGGAGGGTGAGTCCGTCGAAACGTTCCTTTTCGGCGTCCGGATACGCGGCTTCGATCTTGGCGGTGGTTTCGGCTACGCTCGCCACCTTGAAGTTGGTTTCCTCGATGGCCGGGTATTTGGCGTAGGCTTTGCGGACGTCCGACGCCTTCTGGTTTTTTTCGACCATCGCGGAGAGGAAACAGACGAAGGCGATGATGCCGGAGTCGGCGTTGGCGTTCTTGCGGAAGTAGTAGTGGCTCGAATGTTCGCCTCCGAATTCGATCCTGGGATCGGCCTTCATCATTTCCTTGATGTAGACGTGCCCGACCTTGGATTTGATGGGGGTTCCGCCGAGTTCGCGCACGAGCTCCGGAACGGCGTCCGAACAGACGGCGTTATAGACGATCGACGCGCCCGGTTTCTCCAAAAGAACGTTTTCGACGATGGAACACATCATGGCCGCGGCCGGAACGATGGTGCCGGTTTCGTCGCAGGCTACCGCGCGGTCGGCATCGCCGTCGAACGCCACGCCCACGTCGGCACCGACTTCTTTCACCTTGGCTACGAGGTCGAGGGTGTTTTTCGATTCGATGGGGGAGGGG
>JBAQKV010000027.1:0-1790 GCA_049301335.1 Patescibacteria group bacterium | reverse complement strand
TTTCATAGGTTCGTTCGTCCTGTTCTTCGCGCTTTCTTCCGCGGCGCAGGTCGCGATGGCGCCGGGAACCGAATCGAGTTTCGATTCTTCTTCCATCGACAACGAGGAAACGGCGGCCTCTGCCGGAACCTCCAAAGAAATTTTCGCCTTCGACGAACTCGAGCCCAAGGAGGCCGCGCCTCCGGAGGAAACCGCCGTCGCCAAAATCGAAACGCCCGCCGTCGCCAAGCGCAAGGCCATCCCTTCGAGGATATCGTTCGCTTTCCGTCCCGACGCCGTCGTGGTCGACGACCGCCTGGTTTCGCTCCTTCGGGCGAACATCAACGCCCGCGCCCTCCGCGAAAAGGTCACCCCGCTTTCCGTAACGGTCGACGCCGAACGCGTAGAGCCCCGCGGACAGCTCTCGGGAACCGAACTCATCATCTCCACCGCTATTCCCACCGACAGCGAGAAGATCGCCGTCTTCGTCCACGAACTCGGGCACGTGGTCGACATCCACTACCTCAAGCCCGGAACGTTCTGAGACCTTTCCGACGATTTCTACGGCATATCGTGGGATTCGTACAAAGTGAAGAAGAAGGGCGCGAAGCTCGCGGATTTCGTTTCCGGATACGCGCTTTCCAACAAGTACGAGGACTTCGCCGAATCCTTCGCGTTCTACGTCTTCCATAACGCCGAATTTCAGAAACGCGCCAAATTCAACGCCCAGGTCGCCAAGAAATACGATTTCTTCTCGAAAAAGGTGTTCTCGTCCGGCGACTTCTCCGGAACCGACTTCTCATCCTGAGCGGTGAAAACGTATTTCTGGGACACGACCAAGGTCGCCATCGATACGAAAAAATATTTGTTTTATATCCGGTAACGGATAGAATCCTCTCTTCCTCAATTTCCCTACAGAGAGCGTCCGCATCCGGCTTTCTTTCCTTTTCTCCACGAAAGGTTTCCCGCGGCGCACCGATTTCCTATGAATCCTAAATTCTTCGACGAACTCGAATCCGAAATGGTATTCGAAAACCCCTCCGCACCCGCTTCGGCCGCATTAGCGCCGGCTTCCGGCGAAGGACCGCGCCCCGCTCAGGGCGAACGTCCCCGCCGCCGCGGAAACTTCCCCAAGAACCAGAAGAACCAGGCCCGGCAGTCCGGAAAACAGCCCGTCGATCCGCGCAAGCGTCCTCCGCAGCGGCAGAAAGGCCGTCCGGTTCCTAAGAACGTCGCCGTAGCGCGTTCGGTCGCCGCCGATTCCGGAGTCCTCGTGCTCGTGTTCCTCGCGGAATCCTCGCGCAGGACCCTCGTGCAGTCTCCGCGCATCGAAAGCCGGGGCTTCTTCCTTCCGCACGAAATCCGCGAAGGGCACAAGTTCCTCGTTTCGGAATCCCGCCGCTCCTACGAGGAAACCCTCAAGGACGTTCCGGACATCGAAACCCGCGACCTCGAAAAAATCGTAAAAAAAGACCTCGAAAAGGCCGTCGGCGAGCGTTTCAACCGCATGCCGCTCGTCATAAGCACCATTCTCGTCGCGTAGTTTCGCGGCCGGATGAGGCCCGTCCTTCCGAGAACGGGCCGGATTCGTCCACGAAAACCAAACCAATATATTTTTTCCAACAGCAATCCATGCAGGAATACAAGAATCCGAGCCCCGAAGACGGCGCTCCGAAGCGCGAATTTTCGCGTCCTCCCCGTCGCGTGAACAAGGCTTCCGAAGAGAAAGTCTTCCAGAGCCACGCGGCAGCCGCCGACGGTCTCCAGCGCGGCCCGAAAGCCGCCGACCCGGTCCGCGCCGAAATCAATGC
>JBAQKV010000026.1:0-11649 GCA_049301335.1 Patescibacteria group bacterium | reverse complement strand
ATCTTGGTTCGGGTGAGCTTGCCGAATTTTCCCGCGTTCGGGTCTTCTTTGGAAAGGACCAACCCCTTGCTGACCTGGAACGCCGCTACGGCGTCGCGGGTTTTCGGCCCGTAGATTCCCGTAGGCTTCGAATCGAGGTATCCGAGGGAAACCAGCGCTTCCTGAAGCACTCGGACGTGGGAACCCACTTCGTTGTCCTTCGGGGTGCCCACGCGTTCGAGCTGTGCCCGCAAATCGTCCACCTGCGTCTTTACGGACGCCACCTTCGCGGAGAGCTCGACGGAAAGTCCCGAGAGCTCGACGGAAACGTCTTCGATTTCCTTCTTCTTATCGGAATATACGGTACGGAGGGCTTTGCGCGTAGCAGGACCGTAGTAGCCGGCGTTCGAATCCTTCATGCCCTTGAGGAGCCCGTTGTCGTTCTGGAAGCGGATGAGCGCGAAGCGGAGTTCGGTATCGAACGAATCGCGAGCACCGGAAGCAAGATAGCCGGTAACGGAAAGTTTTTCGGAAAGGGCGCGGATCATTTCCGCCGAACTCTTCGCGCCTATCGGTTCGCTCCATACGCGCTCGTCGACGGATTTCGTCGGCAAGGCGGAAACCGGGGCTTTGGGAACCGCAGCGAGTTCGATGGATACCGCGTCCTTGAGTACCGTTTCGCTCTTGTATACGCGTCCTTTTACCGTACGGCGCCCCCACGAAAGGGCCCTGCGGAGCCCGTCTTCACCCTGCCCCATCCAGACGTCGATGCGATCGAACGCCTGTCCGCGGTCGCCCGCTTTCACGATCGCCCCTCCGCGGTCGTCGACGGTACCGGTCCCGAGGCCCTCGAGATGGATGGCGGTTCAGAATTCGTAATGCTTGGGGGCCGCGAGCATGCCCACGTACACGGGTCTTCCGCTCGCGCCGTGGGTACCGTTGCCGTTAAGCCGCAAATCGGCTTCGTAGCTTCCCATGAGGTAATGGTCCTGATCCGGGAGCGGAGAATAGTATGCGGTGACGATGAACGTCCGAGTATCGGCGTCGTCGTCCGCGGACGCTTCGGCAAAAGAGACGGCCGACTGCGCGAGTACCGCGGCGGCCAGAAGGGACGCTTGGAGTTTTTTCGTAAATGCTGACATTTTTCTTTTGGTTTTCGTGACTGTTACCATTCAAGGTTACCATACCCTTCCCGCATGGACTAAAAACGTGCATTGACGGTTTGCAATCCTATGTTTTCGTAAAAAATATTCAGGAAAACTGTGCGCATCGGGCATTTTCGGTAAAATAGTCCGAACGTAGCCCCCCATTCAACCCGCCATATGGAACCCTCCTTCCTGAAAAAGCCCGCGCTCGCGGCGGTCGCCGCCATCGCGGTACTCTGAACCCTTTCGATAGGATACGCCGCGTTTTCCGGCTACGTAGCGATAAAACCCGGAACTCCGTTTTCCGTAAAATCATGGAATATCGTGACGAACGACCTCGCCGACCACGAAACGAGGATATCGTCGCTCGCTTCGCAATTGGCGGCGCTGGTTTCGCAAAAGAAAGAGGCGGCAACCTCGAAAAATCCGCAAGACCAGACCCCCTGAACCGATTATCAGCCGAAACAAATCTATCGGACGGCATGCGGATACAGTTCCGGTACGCGCTATGACAATTGTTGCCGGATATCGGTCAGCAATTGAGACGTGGTCTGCAAATATTCGTACAACATGGGATACGAATGGAACAAATTCCCGTACGATCCGTTCCTGCCCACCACGAAAGGGGACTATTCCGTATCGGTCATGAACGACGACAGCAACAATTACACCGTCTGCCGGACGGACAACTCGTCCGGTACGGTGGAATGCGTATATTCCGGCGACATGACCCGCCCTTGGCTCAAACTCCCCCACAACCCCTTCTAACCGGTTTTCCGAAGCCGCTCCGATTCCTCTTGGAGCGGCTTCCTTTTTCCCCTTGCGCAAGGCACGGAATCGGATACAATTCCCCCAGATTCGAAGCAAAGAATTCGTTCGCGCGGATTCTTTTTTCGTAAATACCCCTATCCCTATCTTTCCCGATTTATGATCGACATTCGAAAAATCGAAGCAGCCATCAACCAGATCAGCTCCGAAAAGAAAATCTCCCGCGACAAGCTCCTCGAAATCATCGAGGCCGCCATCAAGACCGCCTATAAGAAGGACTTCGGCAACAAGGATTCCAACGTCAACGTCAAGATCGACGTGGATTCCGGCACCATCGAAATCGGCCTCGAAAAGACCGTAGTGGAAACCGTCGAAAACCCGGAAACCGAAATCGCCATCGAAGACTTGGGCGAAGACGCGGAAGGATTCACCCTCGGCGATACTATCGAAATCGACGTCACCGACGAAGTCGTGACCTCCGAAGGTTTCGGACGCATCGCTTCCCAGGCCGCGCGCCAGGTCATCGTTCAGAAAATCCAGGAAACCGAAAAGGAAAAGATCTTCAACCTCTTCAAGGACAAGGAAGGCCAGATCGTGAACCTCAAGGTCGAACTCGTCGAAAAGAACCGCGTCATCTACGACTACAACGGCACCCAGGTGGTTCTCCCGAAGTCCGAACAGGTTTCCAAAGACCGCTACGTTCCGGGCCAGCGCATGTACCTCTACGTCGCCCGCATCGAAGAAGACGCCATGACCGGACCGCGGGTCGTCCTCACCCGCCGCGACAAGGAACTCGTCGTGAAACTTTTCGAAGCCAACGTTCCGGAACTCGAAGAAGGATCGGTGGAAATCGTTTCCATCGCCCGCATCCCGGGCCTCAAGACCAAGCTCATCGCCGCTACCGAATACGACGAAATCGACCCGGCAGGCTCCCTCATCGGACCGAAGGGCATCCGCGTCAAGAGCGTCGTCGACGAACTCTTCGGCGAAAAGGTCGACATCATCAACTACGCTCCGGACATGCGCGACCTCGCGAAGAAGGCGCTCGTACCGGGCGAAGTCGTGGACGTCATCGTCGACGAAGATTCCCGCACCATCACCGCGACCGTCACTTCGGAAGAAAAGCCGAAGGTTCTCGGAAAGGGCGGAACCAACATCAACCTCGCTTCCGAACTCCTCGGATACAAGATCATCCTCGAAACCATCGACGGCGGAGCCTCCCAGGCCGACGTCGACGCGATCGCCGCAGGATAAATAGCCTGTCAGGTTTTGAAATAACACGGCCGGCAAGCGTCCCTGGGTTTCGAAAACTATCGGAACCGCAGCGACTTTAACTTCAGTTAGGAGCCAGGTCCGGTAGCTTTCGAAACCCGTAGAACGATCGCTTCCGTTCGCATTATTCTAAACCCCTCCCCCGCTATGGCAGCCGAAAAGCTCAAAGTGAAACTCACGACCCGCCTCGCCGGTATCGGAAAGGAAGGGGAAATCGTGGAAGTCAGCCACGCCCAGGCGAAAAACTACCTCGTACCGAAAGGCCTCGGAATCCTCATGGACGACAAGGCCGTCGCCGACGAAGCCGCCCGCCTCAAGAAAAAGCAGGACCAGAAGCGCCGCCTCATCGAAGACCGGCACAAGATCGCCGAAAAGCTCCATGGACAGACCATCCGTTTCGAACTTTCAGGCGCGAGCGGGAAGATTTTCGGCGGCATCGGCGAACATGAAATCATCGAACGCGTCAAAAAAGACTACGGATTCGTCCTCGAACGCAAAAACGTCGCGCTCCCGGAAGGCCACCACCTCAAAAAGGAAGGCTCGACCGACATCAAGATCCACTTGGGCGAGGACACGTACGTCCGCGTACGCATCGAAGTAGCCGTAAAAGCGTAGCATGGCCCTCCTCGGTCTCGATTTCGGAACCAAACGTATCGGGCTCGCGACCGAAATCGCGGGCATCGCCATGCCTATTTCGGACATCGCTACGCACACCGCGCTCGATGAGCTTGAAAAAGTCGTCACGGAACGCAAAATCACCGGCTTCGTCATCGGATTGCCCAACCATGCCGACGGACGCGAATCGAAGGAAACCCGTCTGATGCGCAAATTTTCCGCAACTTTGAAAGAGCGTTTCCCGAAAATTCCCGTCCACGAACAGGACGAGAGGTTTTCGAGCTCGGCGGCGTATTTCAGCCTCGAAGAAGCCGGAATCGGACGTAAAGAAGCCGGTCGCGTAGACGCGATGGCCGCCTCGATCATACTGCAAGATTACCTCGACTCGAACTAGGCATGCACCTCGGATTCATCATGGACGGCAACCGCCGTTGGGCGAAGCGCCACGCTTTCGCGACCCTACTCGGCCACACCAAGGGCGCCGACGTCATGGAAGAAGTCATCGACTACTGCCTGGAAGACGGCATCGAGGTCGTGAGCTTTTGGGCGCTCGCTAAGAAGAACGTCGAGGAACGCGGCGAAGAAGAGCTCACCTATCTCTACAAGCTCCTTTTGGAGCGCGTGGAAAGGCTCCGTAAGCGCCTCATGAAGGAAAACGCGAAATTCCGATGGATCGGCAACCGTTCCATCCTTCCGCAAAACGTCGTGGAAACCCTCGACGCCGTAGAAGACGAAACCGCTTCACACCAAAAACTCACGCTCGTGCTCGCGGTGGGCTACGGCGGACAGGACGAAATCGTGCGCGCCGCGAAGCGAGCCCTCGCCGAAGGCGTGGATCCCGAAACGCTCGACGAAAAGGAGTTCGCCGCGTACACCGATACCGGCGACCTCCCAGCCCCTGACCTCATCATCCGCACCGGAGGAGACATCCGCCATTCGGGATTCTACCTCTACCAGGCCGAATATTCGGAATACTTCTATTCCGACCTCCTCTGGCCGGATTTCAACCGCGACGAATTCGACCGCGCGGTTTCCAGCTTGAAGTCGGCGAAGCGCAATTTCGGAAAATAGGCACGAAAAAAACCGGCCCCTCAAGGGCCGGCGGATGCCTTGCGGGCAGTACGGTGAAGACTGAATTCCGCCCAAACGTCACGAATGAGCGAATAGCAGAACCAGGCGACCCATGCCGCGATAGCCGTAACGGCGAAAGCGAAGATACCCCCTAAAAACGTGAAACCCAGGATGAGCCCGAGCGCGAAAACCAGTACGATTCTCGCGACGAAGAGCCAAATGGGCAACGAGACCACGAGCAAGGCCAGTAAGACCAACACGAACCCGATGGTCGTAAGTTTCCCGAAGAACGGACGCAACTGCGGTTTCAAACGGATTTTCATTGCGGAATCCCCCTTTCTTTGCATTAATGCCGCCGGTGGATAGTATCTTCCGCAGTAAATAAGTCAAATGTCCAACACTCCTTCCAAGAAAACCCCGAAAATCGAGAGCGTCCACGTGAATAAAAAGGCGCTCTTCGATTTCGACGTGCTCGAGACTTTGGAGGCGGGAATCGGACTTTTGGGCGCCGAAGTGAAAAGCATCCGCGAAGGCGGCTGCAATCTCAAGGGAAGCTACGTCGTGCTCGCTTCCGGCCGCCCCACCATCGTGGGAATGCGCGTCTCCCCGTATTCGCACGCGCCCAATCTCAAACACGCCCTCGATCCCACCCGCGAACGCGAAGTTTTCCTCAAGCGCAAGGACATCGACCGGCTTTCCGGGAAGGTAAAGGAAAAAGGCGTCACGCTCATCGCCACCGAAGTCTATTTCAAAGGAAGCCTGCTCAAGCTGAAAGTCGCCCTCGTCAAGGGTCGCAAAGAACACGACAAAAAACAAGTCCTCCGCGAGCGCGACCTCGACCGCGACGCTCAGCGTTCCATTAGCGAAAGGGGATAGCTTTCCATAAAAAAAGATTCCGGATATCCGGAATCTTTTTTCGTTTCACTTACTTCCCAAAGATCCGGAACCCTTTTTTCTTTTCAGGAGCCTTAAGGACCGAAACGACTTCGAGAATCGCGAGGAACAAGGCGAACGAGACGCTCCAGAGAAGGACTTCGTGTTTCTGGAGGTATCCGGTAACGACGTCGCCGAAGTGCGCGAGGACGATGAGGAGCGCGAAGTTCACTACCAGCACCGAGGCGAAACGGTCGGAAATCCAGGTTTTCATCTTTTCACGGCTCACCGGCTTGAGGAATTTCTGCTGGAGAACGAGGAACGCGCTGCCGACCACGAGGGCGACGAACGGCAGAAGGTTGACGTGGACGACCTTGTTTTCGAGTTCGTTCGACCCCTGGAGGAGCATTTCCACCGAGACGAAGAGGATGACGATGAGTCCGACCCACTGGATTTGCGGGTATTTGTCGAGCATTTTGGCAATCGCGCTCGAAGCGAACGCCATGAGGACGATCGATACGATGAGACCGATGACGAGCCCCGCCATGTTGCCGTGCGCGGCGCCGGATACGGCGAGAACGTTGTCGAGACTCATCGAGACGTCGGCGATGACGATGGTTCCGATGGCGGCCATGAGGCCGGAAGCCGCGGCGATTTCGGCGCCGTGCCCTTCGGAACTTCCGCGGAGCTCCTTGTAGAACTTCCAAACGACGTAGAGAAGGAGGAACCCGCCGGCGAGCTTAAGGCCCACGATGCCCATGAGGTATACGGCCATGGAAGCGAAAACCAAGCGGAGGAGCGTAGCGAGCATGATGCCGGTAAGGATGGCGGTTTTCCGCTCTTTTCCCTTCAGCTTATTGGTCGCCATGCCGATGAGAATGGCGTTGTCTCCCGACATTACGACGTCGATGAAGATGATGTTCGCGAGAGCGAGCAAGCCCGCGGTCGAGTTCAATTCGGCGAGCGAATGGAGAAATTCTTTGAAGAAGGCGTCCATAGCGGTTGAAAAGGATAACGCGTCGAGTATATTCGGCATCGTTGAAATTAAAACCGCCAATGTCAATTTCCAAAGCGTTCCTCGAATATTTCGAAAACGAATTTTTCCAAGGTAAGGCCGAGGAATTTTCGGCATTCCAAAAGTCGCTCCTCCGCCCGCTCAAGAAGACCCTCCGCGTAAATTCGGAACGCGTCGATCCGACGGTTTTCAAAGAAGCGAAGACCGCGCAAGGGTGGACCCTATCCCCTACCGAAAATGCCGTGGCGTTCCGGGTCGACCGCGAAAATACCGCAACCGCGCTCGGAAGCACGCTCGAACACCTCATGGGCGATTTCTACATCCAAGAGCTCTCGGCGTCGATGAGCGTCTGGCATTTGGCCGAGGGCGGAAAGGGGCCGTACCGCAAATGGGACGAACCGTTCCTCATCCTCGACATGGCGTCTTCGCCGGGAGGAAAAACCACCCAACTCGTCGAACATTTCCCGAATTCTTTCGTGGTCGCCAACGAGTTCGCCAAAGAACGCCTCTCTTCGCTCATGGAAAACGTCGAGCGGATGGGAACTTCCGACCGCACCGGAGTAACCAATATGAACGGGGTCCTTTACGGAGCGCTTCCGGAAACCTTCGACCGCATCCTCCTCGACGCTCCGTGTTCGGGCGAAGGCATCGGCTTCAAGGCTGAAGAATCGCTCAAATACTGGAACCTCAAGAACGTCAAAACCATCGCCCGCCTTCAGGAAAAACTCCTCGTCGCGGGACTCGTCGCTTTGAAAACCGGTGGCGAAATGCTCTATTCCACGTGTACGCTCAACCGTTTCGAGAACGAAGGCGTGCTCGAAGGCGCCATGAACGCGCTTCCGGGAACGTTCGAAATCGTTTTCCAGAAGAAGTTTTGGCCACACGCAGAGGGTGCCGGCGGATTTTTCGTAGCGAAATTGAAAAAGACCGCGCCCACGCCGGATAACGGGAAGGATTTCCGCGTATCGCCCAATTCCGAACTCGTCCGCACGTCCGACCGGGACGCCGACCGCATCCGCGAAGCGCTCCGCGAACTGGGTACCGAAGATTTCGACGAATCCGCCCACGACCTCTACCGCTACCGCAACGACGTCCTCGCCGTACGTAAGGTCGACGGCGTCCGCGAACTGTCGGAAACCTGCTACTTCCTCAAATTCGGCGAACGCGTCGGGCGTTTGGAAGAAGGCAAATTCGAACCGAACTGGTCGCTCGGTAAAAACCGCGATTTGAAGAACGTCACGAAGCTCGTTTTGCGCGACGAGAAAGAACTCCATCGGTATCTCTCCGGATTTGAAACGGAACTGGATGCGGATTCGCGAGATACGACGGGCCTTGCTCCCAAAATGGGAGAGGTCGCTGCGGCTCCGTCGAATCTCGCGAACCTCGTGCAAATAGCCTACCAGGACAAATTTCTCGGGCTCGAACGCGTAAAAAACGGGAAAGCGACCAATTCTTTCCCCAAGGAGTGGAGGAGAAAATAATAGGAACCGCGGTTTGCGTTATGGAAAAAAAAACGTACTTTGATACGATTTCCTAACCGCCAATCCAATGGAAAAATCCAACGTCGGACTCATCGGCCTCGCCGTCATGGGCGCCAACCTCGCGCGCAATATCGCCTCGCGGGGTTTTTCGACCCTCGTTTACAACCGTACGCCCAAGCGTACCGAAGACTTCGTGGCGGAATTCGGTTCCGACGAACTCTCAGGCGAAACTGAGTCGATGGCGGCGTTTGTAGCGCGCCTCGAACGGCCGAGAAAGATCGTCGTCATGGTACAGGCCGGAGCTCCGGTGGACGCGGTTTTGGACGAACTCCTCCCCCATCTTGAAAAAGGCGACACGGTCGTCGATTGCGGAAACTCGTACTATCCCGATACCGTCCGGCGCGAAAAACGCCTCTCCGAACTCGGTTTCGCGTTTCTCGGATGCGGAGTATCCGGATGAGAAGAAGGAGCGCTCAATTGACCGAGCCTCATGCCGGGCGGCGACCGCGAAGCCTATGCGCGTCTGAAGCCGATTCTCGATGCCGTCGCCGCGCGCGATTTCGACGGAGGAGGATGCGTCACCTACGTGGGTGCGGGCGCTTCGGGACACTTCGTCAAAATGGTCCACAACGGCATCGAATACGCCGTCATGCAGATTATGGCCGAAGCCTACGACGTACTGCGGAAAGCTTATGGGAAGAGCGCTTCGGAAATCGCCGATATTTTCGAACGGTACGCCGCCGGAGACTTGGGATCGTACCTTTTCGACATCTCGGTCGCGGTACTCCGGACGAAAGACGACCTCGGCACGGGCGCGAACCTGGTGGACAACGTTCTCGACCGCGCCGGACAAAAAGGCACGGGAAAATGGACCGTCGTCGACGCGCTCGAACGCGGGGTCGCGGTTCCGTCGATCGCCGAAGCCGTATTCGCGAGAAACGTGTCTTCCCAAAGAAGTCTCCGCCTCGCACTTTCGGAAGCGTCCGCGAATTCGACTTCCACCAAAGTTTCCACCGAACCGAAGGCGAACGCCTCCGATTTCGAGAAGATGCTTGAAAAGGCATTGAAAGCCTCGATTCTCTCGGCCTACGCCCAGGGGTACGACCTCATCGCGACGGCTTCCGCCGAAGAAAACTGGGGCGTCGACCTCGCCGAAGTCTCACGCATCTGGCAGGGCGGATGCATTATCCGGGCAAAAGTGCTCTCGGCCCTTCGTAGTGCCTATACGGCAGGCAGAAATGAAAAAATCCCCCACCTCTTCGAAATTCCGAATATGCGGGAAACTTTGGAAACGTCGGGCGAAGATTGGAAAAACGTCACCCGCACGGCCATCGCGGCAGGGGTTCCGGTTCCGGCTATTTCGGCGGGACTCGCGTACTACGAAAGTCTCACGGACGTTTCGCTTCCGGCGAATTTCCTCCAGGGACTGCGCGACCATTTCGGAGCCCACACCTACGAACGTACCGACCGTGAAGGCGTCTTCCATTCGAAGTGGGGAGCCTAAAGCGAGCGAAGAAAAAGCGGAAGCCCTACGAGAAGCGCAAGATTTCGGTCTCGCGCTTTTTTCTATCGGTCACGATTACGGCATCGGGGGTCGCGAGCGCCATCACCGGAAACGCCCACGGTTTTTCGTCGCCGCGGAGAAACCGCTCATAGGCGGATTGCTTGGCTTCACCGATAAAAAAGACGAACGGATCGGAAATCTCTTTCGCCAAATCGAGGGAAACGCTGATTCTCGAGGACGGAGGCTTGGGAGAACCTTCGACTTCCACATAGCGCGAACCGTAAATTTCCTGGGCGGGGTGTTTGGGAAAGAGCGAGGCGACATGTCCGTCCTCCCCTACCCCGAAAAGCCCGATGTCCGGTTTTCCCATGTCGCCGTAGTACCACTGCGCGGGATTCGGCATATCGAAATTCGGAGCCTCGAGCACCTGGTACGGCTCGATATCGCCGCGATTGAGCAGAGGTTTGAAAACCGTTTCCGAAAGGAGTCGGAAATTGCTGTCCGGATGGTCGGAAGGCACTTTCCGTTCGTCCAGGAGTCAGAACCTGGCCTTGGATCTCGCGAATTTCGGAATCTTCCCGAATTCTTCGACGAAAACCTCGTAAAAATCGGAGAGCGAAGTTCCGCCGGAAAACCCCACTACGACGCGCTTGTCGTTGTACTCGGAATGGCGCATGAACGCGTCGCGGAATCTTGCGTACGCAGCTTTGGCAAGCGATTTTCTATCGGTATCGTAGAGCGTGTCCATACGGAAATCGGGCAAAAGTTTTCCCCATGATACGGAAAAACTCCGAAATTTACAGCCAACGGCGGCCGTCGGCTTCTATGAGTCCGTCGGCGGCCACCGGCCCCGCGGTGCCGGGTTCGTATTCGTGGATGATCGGGCAACGGTCTTTGCAATGGACGAGCTCGTCGACGAGCGCCCACGATTCCTCGATCATGTCCCACCTCGTGAAGAGCGTACGGTCTCCGGAGAGGAAATCCGAAAGAATGCGGACGTACGCCTCCGGCGATTCGTCGTCTTGGAAGAATTCGGATTTTACCGGACGCACTACGTCACGCCCGCTCTGGTCCTTAACGTTGAAACCTACGGCGATGCCTTCTTTTGGGGAGATTTCGAAAATGATGCGGTTCGGTTCGGCTTCGGCGGCCTCGTTGAACAAGACCGGCGGCACGCGTTTGAATTCGACGACGACGCGGGTGTTCTTCGAACCGAGCGCTTTACCCGTGCGAAGGTAGATGGGAACGTCCTTGAACCGCCAGTTGTGCATTTCGAGCTTCAGCGCGGCGTAGGTTTCGGTGCGCGAATCGGAACGCACTCCCGTCTCTTGCCGGTATCCCCGGTATTGTCCGAAAACCACGTGCGAATCGAGGTGTTTGCCCAATCGGAGAGAGCGGATGACTTTAACTTTTTCGTCATGGAGGGCCGCGCTCGAAAGGCCGTGCGGAGGTTCCATGACCGCGAGGGCGAGCACTTGGAACAAGTGGTTCTGCACCATGTCGCGAAGCGCTCACGAACGGTCGTAATATCCTCCGCGCGATTCGACGCCCAGAGATTCGGACGCGGTGATCTGGATATGGTCGACGTAGCGGTAATTCCAGAGCGGTTCGAAGATCGAGTTGGCGAAACGGAACGCGAGCACGTTTTGGACGGCCTCTTTGCCCACGTAGTGGTCGATGCGGTAGATTTGGTCCTCGGCGAACGTTCGCGAAACCACGCGATTGAGGGCGGTAGCGGATTCGAGATCGGATCAGAACGGTTTTTCAAACGCGATTTTCGAATCTCCGTTATGGAGTCCGACCGAACCGATTCCGGCCGTAACCGGTTCGAAAAGTTCCTGCGGAACCGACAAATAGAACGCGAACGAAGCGTCGGGTCGGGATTCCGCATATTTCCGCAAAGGAACGTACGCGGAAGGATCGTCC
>JBAQKV010000025.1:0-3485 GCA_049301335.1 Patescibacteria group bacterium | reverse complement strand
GAGAAGCTTCCAAAACGACGGGTCTTCGGAACCCATCCTCCAGAGGGCGAAATCGTCTATCCCCATCTCGCGCGCGGCGGAAATCTGGTTGAACGCCGTGACGGCGTCGAGGTACCAGACGTCGTGGGCGGCGCCGTTCTCGTCTTCGTACGAGTAGTGCGGATTGAGTGCGGACGAATCGAATTCCGGTACGGATTCGGACTCCCGTGCGGTAGTCACAGCTTCTTGGAAAGTTACCGCCGTAGCCTCGGTTTTTCCCGTTCCCGTTTTCCAATCGTAGCCGTAGTTCCCTATCGCCACGGTGAGTTTGTTCGCCGGAACCGATTTCAACACGTTCGCGAGGTGTTTTTCGTACCAGGATTGGGACGAGACGGCTCATGCCGCGCCGGTAAGCCAATGTTCGTCGTATTCCATGAGGACGATCGAGTCGACCGACGGCGCGACCTTGGCGAAATCGTAGGAATCGTTCCCTACCGGGGCCTCGGTCTCGAGCCTGAGTTTGTCGGCATGGAGGCGCGCGCCAAGTTCGGAAAGGAACGCGTAGTAATCGGCATAGCCCGATTCGGGAATTTCTTCGAAGTCGACGTTGATGCCGTCGGCGGAGTTCTTGTCGGCGAACTGCGCGAGGTTCTCCACGAGCTTCGCGCGGATGGCCGGATCTCAAAGGGTTTTGGCGAGCTTGTCGGAATTCCAAGTACCGGTGGATTCGTCGAAATTGCTGACGAGCGGAACGAATTCGAGTTCCGCTTTGGAATTCTTCAGATACGACTTGGTCCGTTCGAACTTTTCGGGATTTCTCACCGCGACGGAACCGGAAAAATCGAAGGACAGTTCTTCTGCGGAGAGCTTGGAAATCTTCCCGGCATTGGATTTCAACGATTGGAACGCGGCGTCGTCCCATTCGACGTAAAACGCCGAAAAGTTCACGCTGTCCGTAACGCTCGCCGAAACTTTCGGCTTCTCATTAGCATACAATTCTTTGGCGCGCTTCTCGACGTCGTGACGGATGGCACGGAGGTGCCGCGATTCCGGGGTTGCCGAAAGCTCTTTCGGCAACGGGAGGACGGGCTCCGCGACGGCGCCCACCAGCACGCATCATATCGAAAAGGCCGCGACTACGGCGAACGTCGCGGCAAAGCGGAGGATGACGGCACGACGACGCTTGTCGGGGTCGTAAAAAACGGGGAGCTTCTTCATGGGTCTTCCGGGATGGTTATCGTTGGAAGATTACCCGCGGACTCCCCGTTATCAAATCGGATTCGGCCCTTATTCGGAAACCTTTTTCAGACGTCCGAGAACGACGCCGATAACGTTTTCGACTACCGGATTCGCTTCGGTCGGAGCGCTTTCGGGACCTGCGGCGTCGAGAGGAAGAAGATCGCGGTTGAGCGTTCCTGCGAGAAGCTCCGCTTCGTCGTCCTGCGGGATTTGGGATGCGTTGATGGCCATGTTCTTTTTCAAATTAATGGAGAACCGCGGCGACGCGGGATTGGGTGCTTTCTTTCGTTCCGGCGACGCTCCTGACCTTGGCGGCGTCGAGAAGGGCGAGGGTCTCCTTGGAAGACGGCGGCCTGCCGGCGGCTACGTGCTTCATGAATTCCGGCAGGAATCCGGCCATGACTTTGGGCGGAATGGCGAACACTTCCCTTACCATCGAACGTTCCTGTCATTCCGGCGATTTCTTCCACCCCATGAACTGGTTGAATTCGCGGCAGACCGTGTGGGTACGCTGCCCCTTCTTTTCGAGGTACTCGGGATTGTCGGAGACGGCGAGGTCGAAGCCGACGTAATCCTTGGAACCCTTTTCGGATTTGATTTCGACGATGAAGTCGACTCCCGAGAACACGTCGTCAGAGTCGCTCGTGACCATGACCTTCGCGTCGAGGCCTTCGGCCTTGAGCATTTCTTCGACGAGGCTGCGGGCGACGATTTCCACGAGGTTTTTCAGGTGGTAGTACGGATCGCTGCGGAACTTCTGAAAAAGCGCCGTACGCTCCGGCGTGATGCGCCAGCTCGGCGCCTGGTACGAACGCGAGCGGACCTGGCTCCAATACCAGTCGTGGATGTTCACCGCTTCTTTGGTGGGTTCGCCTTCGGCTTTGATGGCGGATTGCCACGAATCGATTCCGCGCAAAAGCTTTTCCTTGCCGAGGAACCGTTCATTACGGATGAGCGAGTCGCGGAGGCTCGCCGCGCCGCGGTCGTCGTGGTGGTTGGCCATGGCCGTATGGGTCTGGAGTCACATGGTCGGGGGGTTTTTCCCAGTGTACGACATGTGGGCGGGTTTTGGCAAAAAACGGCTACTTCCCGTTCGCCAATATCCTCTCGACCAATGCGGCGCAAACCCCCGCGTCGGTAAGGTCTTCTTCGACGACGACGTCGAACGTTTCGCGGAACAGCCCGAGCTGGTGCTTGCGGCTTTTCGTACAGAAGCCCACCGCCACGGTGTCTCCGCGCTTTTCGGGTTTGACCATGCGGATGTCGTCCAGGCTGTCGCCGAAGAGCAGGACGTTCTTGCGCTCTTCGAAATGCGCGCGCACGGCGTCGTCGGCGTCCCATTCGTCCTTGTTGACGGTATGGATGACCCGGCCGGCGAATCCGGTGCATACGCCGTTTTCGTCGAAAGTGAGTTCGTTGGAAGCGATCGCTACGTTCGGCCTGAGCGAATCATGGGCCTTAAGTACCGATTCGATGGACTGCGTGATTCCGGCGGAAAGTACGAGCACGGGGATCGAGAGCCCGTGGGCGTCGCGCAGAAGTCCGTCGAAACCTTCGCGGATGGCCATGTCGCGTGCGGCGAGCGCCAAGAGAGAATCGCGGTGGAGTCCGTATTCGCGAAGGACGTCGAGCGCTTTTTCCCACCACTCGTTCATATACTCGGCGCGCTTTTCGACGGTGAGCGTCGCGTCGATTTCGTGCGGGTAGTAGGTTTCTTTCAATACCCTTCGGCGTTCCACCGCTTCGGCGGGAAGAAGGCCGCCCTGGCCGAACAGCGACCAGGAAGAATGGCCGTTGTCGGCCGTGAGCGTCGAATCGAAATCCGTGACGACGCGCGTATTGCCCACGGTAAAGCGGGAGAGCTTGGATTCGAGGAGTTCGGGATTCGCCGAACGGGAGCTGAGGACCATTATTCGAAACTGAGAAGACTTTTGGATAGTAGTGACCGGAATACGATTGTCAAACGCCAGAAAATACCGAGGATTCATTTTGACGGATCCGGTATCGGGATAGTCTGTCGGAAGTATCGAAAACCGTTCCTATGCCCTCCCTCGAAAACCAGAAATTCTCCAAACTCCCCTTCTCCAAATTCAGCACCGGCGCCGACGAATTCGAAGGGTGCTCGTTTTCGAATTGCGATTTCAAAAAGGCCGACCTTTCGGGCCTCGCGTTTCGGGATTGCCTGTTTTCCGAATGCGATTTCACGGGAACGAAATTCGGCGGAACCACGCTCGACGGCGCCGAATTCGAAGGGTGCAAGCTTCTCG
>JBAQKV010000024.1:0-2845 GCA_049301335.1 Patescibacteria group bacterium | reverse complement strand
TGGTGCGACCGTCGAGAAATTCCTCAGCGAGGGCCAGGAAGAACTCCGCCGCCGCTCCCGCGAACGCCTCGAGAACAACGTCATGGCCTGCGCCTCGATGGAAGAAATCGGCGCCGCGCTCGAAGCCGGCAAGTTCGCCCTCTACGAATGGGATAAGAATCCCGCTTTCGAAGTCGAAATCAAAGAGAAATTCAAGGCGACCACCCGCTGCATCCCCAACAAGGGGCAGTTCACCGACGCCCTCCTCACCGTGAAGAACCCGGACAACGTCGCCGTCATCGTGGCGCGCGCGTTCTAAGCCGTCCACCAACCCTCCGATTCGGGCGCTTCCGCCTCTCCTAAAATCCCGCCCTCTGGGGGCGGGATTTTCCGTTCTTTTCGGGAACCGTTCCCAGATTGACGTATCGTCAAAGGGTCGTATTATCCGAAAGGAAGCTTCTTATGGGGCTTTCTTTCGTTCTTTGAACATTCGCGTCTTTTTTTCGTTTTTTCATTTTTCAGAAAGGAGTTTCGTACTCCTGACACAACTATAGGAGACGACTCGCCATGAGTTCCGAAGAGGAAAACCTGATTGCCGTAGACCGGAAACTGTTCGACCAACTGCTCGAGCGTTCCTATGATTTCGAACGTGCCCAAACCATCGCCAAGGTGGGAAGCTGGCACCTCGATCTCGCGCGCGACGACGGAGAACTCCGTTGGTCCGACCAGACGTACCGCATCTTCGGAATCGAAATCGGCACCCCCGTCGATTTCCACGTTTTCCTCGAATGCGTCCATCCGGAAGACCGAATGGCCGTACGGAAAGCATGGAGCAACGCCCTCACGGGCGCGGCATACGATTTCGAACACCGCATAATCACGCCGTCGGGCATCCTCTGGGTGCACGAAACCGCCGAAATACGGGTGGAAAACGGCAAATGCACGTTTGCGGTAGGGACCGTCCGGGACATTACGGAATCCAAGATCCAGTCGATCATGTTGCATCGGCTGGCCCACTACGATCCGTTGACCCACTTACCCAACCGCACGCTCCTTTTGGACCGGTTGAAGCAGGGCATCGCCTTGGCGAAACGCCAAGGCAGCATGCTCGCGGTCTGCTACCTCGATCTCGACGGGTTCAAGCCCGTCAACGATCTCTGCGGGCACGAGATGGGTGACAAGCTGTTGTCCGAAATCGCGTCGAAACTTTCGCTTTCGGTTCGGGAAGCCGACACCGTAGCGCGCATCGGCGGGGACGAATTCGTCATCCTCCTGGTCGGGCTCTCAAGTATCGAAGAGTGCGACCAAGCGGTCATGCGGATTCTCACCGGGGTGCGGATGGACTTCGAAACCCACCGGGGCTCGTACGAGATATCGGGAAGCATCGGCGTAACGCTCTGTCCTCACGATTCCGACGACCCCGACCTTCTCATCCGTCACGCCGACCAGGCGATGTACATGGCCAAGGAGGCCGGGAAAAACCGTTTCCACCACTTCGATTCGGTGCGCCTCGAACGCAACCGGAGCAAATCGGAAGAACTCAGGAGGATTAAAACCGGGGTGCTGCTCGGAGAATTCGAACTGCACTACCAACCCAAAGTGCATTTGGGAACCGGCAAGGTCGTGGGTTTCGAAGCCCTGGCCCGCTGGAATTCTACGGAAGGGCTCGTCTCTCCCGCGAAATTCATGCCCGTCATAGAGGAGGACCCGTATTCCACGGCCTTCGGCGAATGGGCCCTCAGAACCGCGCTCTCCCAAATGTCCGCCTGGCGCAAGCTCGGCGTCCGTTACGGATCCGTGGGGGTCAACATTTCGCCGGTACACCTGCAGAATCCCGATTTTTCCCAACGTTTGGGCGAGATTCTCGCGGAGTACCCGGAGGTCGATCCGACGGATTTGGAAATCGAAATCGTCGAATCGGCGGCCATCCACAACCTCGAACTCGCTACCGGAACCCTCGAACGGTGCCGGAGCATGGGGGTGTCGTTCGCCATCGATGATTTCGGAACCGGCTATTCGTCGCTCGCTTACCTCAAACGCATCCGTTCGTCGTCGCTCAAAATCGACCAGACGTTCGTGCGGGACATGCTCGAAAACCTCGGGGACCTCAACATCGTCCAAGGGGTGATCGGGCTGGCCGAGGCGTTCAACCAACTGCCGGTGGCGGAAGGCGTCGAAACCATCTGCCAAGCCGAACTGCTCAGCCTTTTGGGTTGCCAAGTGGTGCAGGGGTACCTCATTTCGAGGCCCATGCCCGCCGAAGCGGTCACTAAATGGTTGGAAGGGTACCGCGAAAAGGGTTTCCGTCTCAAAAAGAAGCCGGGAGCCCCGTTCCGCGCGGTATTGCGGCACATCGGCATCCTCAGCGTGAAAAGCCGTCACCGGGAATGGTGCGCGCGCATTTGGGCACAACTCGAGAAGGGCATCGCCCCTACCGAAGAGTTCATGACCGACTGCCGTTTCCAAACCTGGTACGATGGCGAAGGCAGGGCCGCCTACGGTTCGGACGCGTGGTTCGGGGAGCTTGGAAAAGCCCACCGGAACATCCACGCGGCCATGAACCGGGCCATCTCTGATTCCACTTCTGAAAACCTTGAAAAATTCGAAAGGAGCCGCGAAGAATTCATTCGTACGCAGCGCCAGTTCATCGCTCTTCTCGATCGGGCATTCGAATCGAAAATGACGGAACTGACGTCCTGAAACCCGCCCCCCTCTCCGGAGGGGGGCTTTTCTATGCTTTCGAACCGATTCGTTTGCCTTTCGAAAAACTCCGCATAGTATTGCCGTACTTTTGTATGGTAATGGATGCCGAATGAAAACCGACCCAAGATACGGCGAGAAAATCGAGGAGCTCAAAGCGCTCTTC
>JBAQKV010000023.1:0-6621 GCA_049301335.1 Patescibacteria group bacterium | reverse complement strand
AGGTCGGGCTCGATAAGGCCGCCGACCGCCTCCTCTCGAAGTACTCCAAGGGCATGCTCCAGCGCGTCGGGCTCGCCCAAGCCATGGTCAACCACCCCGACATGGTATTCCTCGACGAACCGATGAGCGGCCTCGATCCGCTCGGACGCAAGATGGTCAAAGACCTCATCCTCGAACTGAAAGGCCGCGGCGCTACCGTGTTCTTCAATACGCACATCCTCTCCGACGTCGAATCCATCTGCGACCACTTCGCCATCATCCACAAGGGGCAAATCGTCGCGGACGAATACGTGAAAAACCTCGGCGGAACCAAACTCGAAGACTACTTCATCGAGAAGATTTCGCACGATATGGACGACCACGAAATCCGCTAATCCCAAACCGGAATGAAATTCCTCGTCGGCCTCGTATCGCTCATCGCCGTGCTCATCGTGGCTTCTTTCGTTCGGACGCCCACGATTCCAGACGTTGCCGAATCGGAATTCGGAACCTCGAGACAGGCTCCGGAAAACTCGAAAACCCCCGAATCCTTCAAGGAGCTCGGGGATTTTCTTGAGAAAGAAAAGGTTGCCACTGACCGAATCAAAGAAGACAAAAGCCTCCTTTCGACGAAATTCTCCCCGGAAGAATCCGCGGCAGTACAGCGGATGGCTACGAAAGTCGCCTCTTCCGGAATCTGCTTTTTTCCCATCCGCGGAAACGGGGCGGGCAATCGTTCCATGGTCTACGCCCTTTCGGCGAAAGCCCTCAGATACCAACTCGTCCTGAATTTCCAGAACGGAAACGCACAAGCCGTCCGTAAGAATTTCGACGACCTCGTAGCGCTCGGCGACAATCTTTCCACGACAAAAGACGCCGGACTCGTCGGGTACGTCATTTCAGCGACCGTCGAAGGCTCGCTCCTCGGCATCTCCGAAGCGTTGCTCTCGAGTCCGGGAAAAGCGGACTATTCCGAGACGGTACGCAATTTCCTCGCTTCGAAATCGAAAAATCCCGTTCTTTTTAAAGAATCCCTGCTCTTCGAAACGGAAGAGACCGTTCGAGTTTTACGAAAAGCGAGCGAGACCGGGAACGGAAACGTCTTCAGTTTGAGCGCGGCAACGGGCCAATCAACCATGAAAGACTACGCGGCACGGACCATTGACACGGATTACGCCAAGAAGGCGCTTATGCTGTTGGCGAAATTCAACCTTCCGGAAACTTCTACGGAAACGATACGGTCCTTTCATGATTCCCTTCCGTACTGTTGGACGGAAGGGGAAATCTGAAAAGACGCCACCAGGTCGAAACTTTTCAAAGCCACCCAGGAGAAGCTTTTCTGCCCGCTCGACCCCCTTCGCTGAAAGTACGCCACCCGTTTCGTGCTCAAAATCGGGTCGGTTTCGCTCGACGATTACGTCGAAGACCAAAAAAAGTCCGACGAACGCCGGACTGCGCTCTTGGCGCAAATCTCCCCGCAGGGTACGAAAGCCGGCATGACGAAACGGAAAAACGTAAAGAGGTAGCATGCGCATCGCCATAGTAGGAAGCCATTCCACCGGAAAAACCACCCTGCTCCGCCACTTAGCGGAGCGTTTGGAAATCGCGGCGCTTTCGGAGGTCGCCAGGGAAATGATCGCCGAGAGCGACAAGCTTCCCCACCACATGACCGGGGAAGAGCGCGGGGAATTCCAAATGGGCATCCTCCGCGAACAGATGCGGCGCGAACTCGCTGTCGAGTCGTTCCTGTCCGACCGCTCGGTCTTCGACGCGGTCGCCTATTCGTTCGACACCCCTTCGTACGGCGAACTCCTCTCGGTCGCGAAATCCCACGGGGAATCGAGACCGTACGACCGGATATTCTTCCTTCCGATCGAATTTCCCCTCGAAGGCGACGCCATCCGGAGCCAGGACGAAGATTACCGGCTCGCCGTCGAAAACGAACTTTGGAGAATCCTGACGGAAACCGGAACCCCGTTCGTCCGCATAACCGGCGACCCCGAAGCCCGGTTGGCCGCATGTCTGGAATCATTTGGGAATTGACTTCGTCAGATAAATCATTAAAGAATATCCAATTCGGGTATTCTTTTTTCATTCCCAAATGCTTCAAGTTCTCCGCGATTCCCCGATCGACGTCTTCAAAGAAGGCAGCCTGGAAGCGGGCATTCCCGCCCACCGCTGGGAAAAATACGTCGTACCGAACGGAATGTCGGCCACCGACATGGAACGCGACACCGACGGACGGCTGTTCGGCGAAGTCCCCGGAGACGGAAACGTCTTCGATCACCAGCTCGCCCAAGAACGGCTCGTACGCGAATACGGCGAACTCGATATCGGAACCGAAGCGCTGGTGCGCACCGGTTTCGTGAAGGTCAAACCGGTCTCGAAGACCGACTTCTTCCGACTCCGCATCGCCGCGCTCGTGCACGACGTGGCCGAAATCGAGCACGGCGACACCGTGTACGACGACAAGCACACCGTAACCCACACGGTGCGGGACGAAATCGAATCCACCCGGAAATTCGTACGGAAGTCCCTGGAAGAAATCGACCCGAGAAGAAAACGCCGTCTCGAACGCAGCATCATGGCGTCGTACGCGATCGACCATGACAAATCGCACCGTCTCCACGGCGTCTTCAAGCTCTACGAGAAGTATTCGTACGTGAACGGGGCGATTGCCGCGTACGGCGAGGGGGAATGAACCATCGCCCACCCGGAATGGGCCGTGCACAACGTCTTCAAGAACCAGATCGACGTTCTCGTTCGGGCCGCCGAAGCGGGAATCCCGAGCGCCGTGGCGTTCTTGGAAGACCGGACGGAAACGATCACCGGCATGTTCGCCTGGGTGTGAGAATCGGGATTCGAAGACCCCGTGGGCGGAAACCAAACTGCGTTCGAGGAAGCGAAGAAAACCTGGCAACGCTACCTTTCCCGGGCGAAAATCGCCCCGACGCCGGAACATTCGGTCCACGATTTCGACGAAGCGGCGAAAATCGCCGCGAAGCTCCGCTCCCGCTCGCGTTAGACAGAAAGGCAAGAATGGATAGGATAGGCCCGCTCACGCGGGCTTTTCCTATCCCGCATCAGAAACGAACCCATGTCAGAAAACGGCAAGAAGATCCTCGTATGACTCTCCGGCGGCGTAGACAGCGCCGTTTCGGCGTACCTGCTCAAGGAGGCGGGGTACGACGTCCACGCCGGCTTCATGGTCAACTTCCAAAGCGACGACGACGACTGTACCACCAAAATCGACCTCGCCGAGGCAGAGCGCGTCGCGAAATACTTGGACATCCCCCTTCACACCTTCGACTTCGTCGCGGAATACGAGGAGCGCATCATCCGCCGAATCTACGAAGGCTACGAAAACGGCGTGACGCCCAATCCGGACGTCCTCTGCAACAACCTGGTCAAATTCGACCTCTTCCTCGAAGAGGCGCTCTCGTACGGATTCGACGGCATCGCCACCGGCCACTACGCGAGAATCGACCGGTCCGAAGGTTTTCCCCGGCTCCTCAAAGGCGTCGATCCCGAAAAGGACCAGACGTATTTCCTCTCCCGGCTCGACCGGTCGCAAATCGAAAGGGCGTACTTCCCGGTGGGCGGCATTCCCAAATCGGAGGTTCGCCAAATCGCCCGCAAAGCCTGACTCCCCAACGCCGAACGCAAAGACAGCCAAGGACTCTGCTTCATCGGAAAAATCCCCATGCGGGAGTTCCTCCGCGAACGGCTACCGGAGAAGACGTGAGACATAGTGGACACGTCGGGAAAGAAGGTTGGCGAACATCCCGGGGCGTGGTTCTATACCATCGGCCAACGCCGCGACATCCGCGTCTGAGGATGAGACGCCCTCTACGTGGTGGCGAAGGACGTGGCGAACAACCGGATAATCGTAGGCAACAAGGAAGAGCACGAGCTCTTCTCCAGCCGCCTTTCGCTCACCGATTGGAAATGGCTTCGGCAAGACCGGACGTTCCCTTGGAAAGGCCAGTCGAAAATCCGGTACCGCCAAGCCGATCAAAATGTCGAAGTCCGCACGTCGGAAAACGGGAATCTCGAAGCCGTGTTCGAAACCCCGCAACGCGCCGTCGCCCCCGGGCAGTTCTTCGTCGCCTACGAAGGCGACGAACTCGTAGGATCCGCCGTCATCGTGGCGTAATCCGCATCCGTCCAAACCCAATCACCCCTGTCAAACGTGTCCAACATGATTACCGTCCGCCTCAAGCCGACCAAAGAAACCTCCCTGAAGAACAAGCACCGCTGGGTATTTTCCGGTGCCATCGCGAGCGCCAACGGAGCCCAAGACGGCGACGAGGTCCGCGTATCCGACGAGAAAAGCGTTTTCCTCGCCCGCGGAACTTACCATTCCAAAACCTCCATTTCCGTCCGCGTCCACGCGTTTGCCGAAACTTCGTTCGAAGACGTTATCCGCGAGCGGGTGCTTTCGGCGAAAAAGCTCCGCGATTCGCTCTTCGACCCCGCACTCACGAACGCGTACCGTCTCATCCACTCGGAAGCCGACGGATTGCCGGGCATCGTCGTCGATCGGTATGCCGACGTGCTCGTCGTCCAGATTTCCACTCTCGGGGCCGAACTGCGCAAACAAGTGTTGGTCGATTCGCTCGTAAAGGCCTTCGCTCCGCGCGCAATCATCGAAAAGTCCAACATTCCGTCCCGTAAGGAGGAAGGATTGAAACCCTTCGAGGGCACGCTCTACGGCGAAACCCAAGAAGAGGCTGAAGTTCTGGAGAACGGAATGAAGTTCATAGTGCGCTTCGACGGACAGAAGACCGGATTCTTTCTCGACCAACGGGAAGAACGCGACCTCGTTCGTAAGATGTCGAAGGGTAAGCGCGTATTGAACGCCTTCGCCTATTCCGGCGGATTCACGCTCGGCGCGCTCTTCGGCGGCGCGAGCAAAGTGGACACGCTCGACATATCGGCGCAGGCTGTCGAACTTGCCAAACGGAACGTCGAAATCAACGGGTTCGAAATCGCGAAGAACGGATTCTTTGCAGAAGACGCCTTCGATTTCCTCCGTAACCGGCCACTCGACTACGACGTGGTCGTCCTCGATCCTCCGGCGTTCGCCAAGAAAAAGAACGACGTGGAAAACGCCGTTCGCGGATACCGGGAAATCAACGCGACCACCATGCGCAAGATGCCGGCGGGAAGCTTCCTCCTCACGTGTTCCTGTTCGTACTTCGTCGACGAAGACCTCTTCAAAAAGACGCTTTTTCTCGCAGCGCGCGACGCGAAGCGCGACGTACGCATCCTTTCGAAGCACCGTCTCGCCGCAGACCACCCCATCTCGATCTACCACCCGGAAGGAGACTATCTCAAGAGCTTCCTCCTCTACCTCGAATAGGGATTCCCCCTACGAAAAACAGCCCGTAACGAGCTGTTTTTTTAGGATTGCGGATACGTAACGATTCTTCTCTCTGACCTCGGCCGAGTCGCTACTATTTGGCTGCCCGAACGATTCCGTAGTACGCCAGATACGGGAGATGCGAGAGAATGAACGTCATTACGATGCCCTTGGTGGAGAAGTCGTGGATTCCGAGTACGAAGCGGATTTCTTCGTTGAAGGTCATCCCTCCGCCCCCGAAGAGTTCCGCCGCGATGACGCCGATCTGGATGGCGTAGACCGAAGCGAGCGTGATACCGTAGAAGAACGCGGTAGACATGAACGCTTCCGAAGCCAAGTCCTGGTTCGGATGGCGTTTTCTCTCTCAGCGGACCACCAAACCGGAAACGAGTACGACGGCAAGAATCCGGAAGACCGCCTCAATGGAAGGAGGAACGGTCCTTCAGAAATCCCCGAAACGTTGGAGAAGGTAGAAGGAGAGAAAAATGATCGCGACCCGGAAGGCCGTTTTCATGGCAACCGAAAGGGAGATGTCCGATTCGGGTACGGAAGGGGAGTCGAATTCAGCCATAGTGAAAATTTCGTGAATCATATCAGGAAACCGAGACATCGCAACCGAACTTGCGTCCAAAGGGAAAAAGACTTGATTTTCGACGGGTATTCCGCAGAATCCCCCACGCGCTCCCGTATTTCAACGGATAGAATATGGCCCTCCGAAGGCTAGGATGTAGGTTCGATTCCTGCCGGGAGCACCATCGAATTCCTTAAGGACCCCTCCGACTCCCCGAAGGGGTTTTCATTTCGAAAGACCGATACCGATCCATGACCGACATATTTACGCCCGAAAAACGGTCCGACGTCATGCGTCGGATCAAATCCAAGAATACGGGGCCGGAAAAACAGCTTTTTTCGCTCATAAAACGCTTCTGGCCGGAATTCCGATATAGGAAGCACCGGAGGGGCGTCCCCGGCACGCCAGACGTGTTTTTTCCGCGACAAAAAATCGCCGTATTCGTCGACGGGGACTTCTGGCACGGAAAACTGAAAGAAGGACGTCTGGAGAAGCTTCCCGAATATTGGCAGAACAAGATCCTCACGAACATGGCCCGAGACGAGCGGCAATTCTGAGAGCTGCTCGCGAAAGGAATACGACCCCTCCGATTCTTCGCCAGCGAACTGAAAAAAGATCCGGAAGGCTGCCTCGAGACCATCCGGAAGAATTTGGAAGAACGAAAAGACGAAATCTGCTAACGCTAAAAAAAATCCCCCTCCGATTC
>JBAQKV010000022.1:0-1594 GCA_049301335.1 Patescibacteria group bacterium | reverse complement strand
TATCGAAGCGAACCGGATTCGGAAGATGCCAAAAATACGCTCAACGCTCACGTATACGTTCCCGCAGGTTTGGATGGAGTGACGACCGGTGCGGCCCCGTCTTCGACCACGCCGACGTAGTAGGATCCGGTTTCGTAGAACGAATTTCATGTCATATCTACGCGGGGGAGTTCCCATCCGGCGAACGTCGAATCGTTAAACGCCAGCCTTCCGGTCATCGAAAGCGTCGAAGGGTATGAAAGCCCCGTGGCTTGCCTGGAGTCAACGTATACGCTCACCGAAGTAGGCGAAAGGGGAGCGGCCGGAGTCAGGTTGAAGAAGAAGTCGTACGCGTCGAGAAATCCGTCTCCGTCGGCGTCGAACGTTTTCGCCCGAACGAGAACGGCTTTCGTACTGACCGTGACCGAAGCGGAATTCGTGGCGGTTGTGGAATCGTCCGAGGTTCCGCAGGTTCCGTCGATTCAGCAATCCGTTACGGTTGCCGAGAATGCATGGGATCCTGAAACCATGCCCGACGTGCGGTATTTCGCTACGACGATCCCGTCGCAATCTCCGGGGAATTCATACGAAAACCCCGTGCTCCAGATGGAAACGTTGGAAATCGACGAACAATCGGAATCCGTAACCGAATAGGAAACCGGTACGAGACCGGAAGGCAAATTCGAAACCCCTACGCGATGTTTCCTTTGGCTGGACGCGTCGGGAGAAACGAACGAACGGACGAAAACGAAGCTTCCGCTCGAACTGACGGTAAGGTCCCGAACGTAACTCGCGCCGCTTTGGTCGTTGACGTCGAGGTTCTTTACGGAATATCAGGCATTCGCCGTGCCGTACGCGAATGCGAAAACCAGAAAAGACGCGACGACGGTCGGGGCGAAATTCCTACGAACGGAATGGAAGAGCTCGGTCATGTTCGGATTTGGTTACTTCGTAATTCGGACGACGGCCCGCTTGGGGGACGATATCCCCTTTACGTCCATGACGTTCATCGCGTATTCGCCAACGGGTATGCCAGCGGGTATGCGCACGATCGCCACGGTATCGTCTACCGCGCGTATCGAGGCGTTCTTGATTACCAAGCTGTTGGAAAGCTGTACGGAAACGACCTTGGAAAAACCTTTTCCCTGGAGCGTTACGAACGAATCGCGGGATGTCGGAACCGACGAAGGGGTGACGTACGAGACTCCGACGGACTGTTGGTCGGTAACGAAAGTGAGCTTGTCTTTGATTGGCACCAACTTGCCTTCCTTCGAGTACGCGGCGATGAAATAGTCTCCGTCGGCAAAGAGTCAACGGTCTACGACGAATACGTATCAGTTGGAAAAATCCGCTCATTTGAACGCGTTGCTCCCGATGACGACCCCGCGAATCGACCCTTTGGGCGCTCAAACGATCCTTACGGCGTTATTCGTATCCGAATAGAAACGTTTTTCAGGAAGCGTGAGCGAAGAGAGTTCGAGAATGCCGGTCGAAGTCACCGAACCGGTTTCCGCAAGCGATCAGGTGGAGACGGAAGGTTCCGCTGCCGTTTGCCGTACGTCGGGAACGAAAAAGGCGTCCGTGTTGGTCGAGCCGCTCGATTTCGCCCGAAGCC
>JBAQKV010000021.1:0-30545 GCA_049301335.1 Patescibacteria group bacterium | reverse complement strand
GAACTCTCGTCTTTCGGGTACGGGTACGACATCGATTACGAAGGCACGGGCGAGTTCTACCGCGTTACCGGTACTCCGAAAGACGGCAAACGCGAACTGGATTTCGAAGACGGCACCGTCACCGACGAGCGACTGAAGGAGTTCCCCTTGCCGTACGTCATCACGAGGAACGGCGCGAAAGACCCCAAGAAGATCGCGCTCACGTTCGACGACGGACCGGATCCCGAATACACGCCGAAAATCCTCGACGCGCTCAAAGCCGCCTGAGCGAAGGCGACGTTCTTCGTCATCGGCGAAAACGTGGAATCCCATCCGGACATCGTCCGCCGCATATTGGCGGAGGGGCATGCGATCGGAAACCATTCCTTTACCCACCCGGACATTTCCAAAATCGGAAAAGTCCGGACGGACGTCGAGCTGAACCTCACCCAGCGCCTCATCGAGAGCGTAACCGGAAAATCGACGCTCATGTTCCGTCCGCCGTACGGCGAGGACGTCGAGCCCGAGACGCCCGACCAGGTGGAGCCGCTCACGAGGTCCAACGAACTCGGCTACGTTACGGTGGGAATGAAGATCGACCCGAACGACTGGAGGTCGCCGCCCGCCGACGAAATCGTCCGCAGGGTCGTGCGGGCCGCCAAGGACGGAAAGGGCAACGTCGTCCTCCTCCACGATTCGGGAGGAGACCGCTCGTCCACCGTCGCCGCGATCGGATGAATCGTATCGGGACTGAAATCCGCAGGATACGAAATCGTGCCGATTTCCGAACTGCTCGGCGCGACTCCGGACGAACTCATGCCGAACGTGCGGACGTCCGACCGCGCGATCGAAGCCGGCGATTCCGTCTTTTTCCCGTTCGTGCACGCGGTAGGGCTCGTCGTGTATTTCGTGTTCGTGCTCTATCTCGCGATCGGCATGTTCCGCCTCGCTTCGGTCATCGTTTTCGCCATCGTGCAGAAATACCGAGAACGGCACCGGAAATTCGACGGGGACTTCCTTCCGTCCGTCGCGGTCATCGTTCCCGCATACAACGAGGAGAACGTCATCGCCCGCACCATCGAAAGCGTCTTAGACTCGTCGTACCGCTGACCGTTCGAAATCGTGGTGGTCGACGACGGATCCAAAGACGCCACCTTCGAGCGCGCCCGCGAGGCGTACGGAACCCATCCGAAAGTACGCTGCATGACCAAGGAGAACGGCGGCAAGGGCGAGGCGATCAACTTCGGCATGCGCCATACCGAGGCCGAAATCGTCATCGTCATCGACGCCGACACGTTGTTCGACGCCGATACCGTGCCGCTTCTCGTGCGCCATTTCGTCGATCCCAAGGTCGCGGCGGTTTCCGGGAACGTCAAAGTGGGCAACAGGACCAATCTTTTGACCCGTATGCAAGCGTTCGAGTACGTTTCCGGACAGAACCTCGACCGTCGCGCATACGACGCGCTGCAATCGAATACCGTGGTTCCCGGCGCCGTGGGCGCGTGGAAGAAATCCGTCGTCCTCGAAGAAGGCGCGTTCTCTTCGGATACGCTCGCGGAAGACAGCTACCTCACCGTCACCCTCTTGCGTGCCGGCTGGAAAGTCGTCCACGAGAACGATGCCAGGGCGTATACCGAGGCCCCCGAAGACCTCAAGACGTTCCTGAAACAGCGCTTCCGCTGGACCTTCGGCATCCTCCAGGTCGCCGTCAAGCACGCCGACGCCATTTTCGATTCCAAGGCTTCGCCGGCGCTCCGGTTCTTCGTTTTGCCGCACACCATCCTCTCCCAAACGCTGTTTCCCGCGGTAGCCCCCATCGCCGACCTCGCCACCCTCGTGGCGCTCGTCATGCTCGTGGGCGACCAATTCTACCCGGGAATCGTTCCGGCGATGGGCGGCGTGGGGCACGTGCTCGGATACGTGGCGGTTTTCCTCCTTATGGATTTCCTCACCGCGGTTCTGGCGTTTTCTTTCGAGAAACAGGAAGATTGGAGGCTTCTCGCCATCGCGCCCGTCCAACGTCTTGCGTACCGCTTTTTCATGCATAAGATATACCTGCGCTCGCTTTGGACCGCGATGAGCGGAAAACTCGCTACCTGACGCCTCGTCGGTTGGGACACGTTCGACCGCACCAATACGGCCAAAGCCTCCATGAAATAACCCCGAACCCTTGCGTTTCACCCATTCCGAACGCCTCATGGGCACGACCGTCGAAGTGGCGGTCGAATCCGAAGATCCGTCCACCATTTCCCGGATCGCGTACGTTTTCGATTATTTCCGCTCGATGGAGGCGGAGTTCTCGCGATTCAAGGAAGACTCCGTTCTCAGCCAACTCAACAAGGCCGGGCAATTGGCCGTCTCTTCGAGATTCCTCCGCCTTTTCGCGCTTTCTAAGGAAGCGTACGAAAAGACCGGAGGAATTTTCAATCCGCTCGTCGACGTGTCGGCCATAGGATATTCCAAATCGTTCGACTCTGGCGAATTCGTCCAGAACGACCGGCATCTCGCCACCGACTTCTCTTCGGTCTATTCCACGAACGGCGAAATCGTCCTCGGCAGGGGGCGGGCGCTCGACTTCGGCGGCATCGCCAAATGATACGCCGTCGACAACGCCGCGCTCATCCTGCTCACTTTCGGGTACGACCACTTCTTCGTGAACGCCGGGGGCGACATCTTCGCCCATGGCTACAACGGCAAGGAGAACGGCTGGCGCATCGGCATCGAGAACCCGTTCAACGGCGGCACGCTCGCCACGTTCCTTTTGAAGGACAAGGCGGTCGCCACCTCGGGCAGCTACAAGAGGCGTTGGATGTCGGAGGGGCACGAATACCACCACATCCTCGATCCGAAAACCGGAGAGAACCATACCGAACTCGTGAGCGTCACGCTCCTGTCGGACCGCTGCGTAAGCTCCGACGCGTACGCCAAGGCGCTCTTCAACCTTTCCGCCGACAAGGCGCTCGAATTCGCCTCAAAGAACGGAATGGACGCGCTGGTCGTCACGAAAGAAGGGCAAACGCTCCATACTGAAGGCCTTCTGCTTAAGTACGACATCGACTTCCACTCGTAAAAAACTCCCCGGCGAACCGGGGAGTTTTCATTACGCCTTGAAGAATTTTTTGCGAACTTCCGCGCCTATCCAGAGGGCGGCTACCAACCCCATGCCGTAGGCCACCGAAGTCTGTCCGTAGTAGTAGAGGAGAATGCCCGCCGAATAGAAATACGCGTACGAAAGGCGCTGGAGACGCTTCCAATTGGCTCAGAGAAGCTTTTGGCTGAACGAATTGGACGTTATGAGAAGCAATACCGCAGTGATTTCGGAAATGCGGGCGAACGCCGATCGGCTCGCGAGTCCCCAGCCCTTGGCCGAAAAATAGGTCGAGATGATTTTTTTCGAGGAGGCGGCGGCGAGCGTGAACGCGAGGCTCGTGACTACGATCGACGCCGAAAGGATGCCGAGTCCCTTGCGAAGGGGGAGGACGCTTCGGAAGAACAGGATTTTCGGGAAAATGTCGGCGAGCGGTCTGATACACATGAGCGTTACGACCGTAATCCAGCTGACGCTCCAGAGTTCGTCCTTATACGCCGGGAACAGCCACCAAACGAACGGAACCGCGGCGGACGCGGCGATGAGCAGCCAATTGAGGACTTCTACGCCCGGAACTTCGCCGTCGACGAAGAAACGGGTCAGGCAGCTCGGTTTCGAGTCCGCATTCGCGGCGGCCTTTTCGCTCCCGTTCGTTCCGCCCTGCGCGACGAACGATTCGTGCGATACGAGGGAAGCGGGATGTCCGGCGGATTCCATCGCCTTCACGACGCTTTCGACCATGTCCGGGTTTCCGCAGATATAGACTTCGGATTCCGGAGTCACGCACGAAAGGTGGTCGGTGACGCGGCCGGATTTTCCCGTCCAAGAGTCCGACGGGCGTGAGACGGTGATGACGACCTCGGTATTTTCGAACATCCGGAGTTTTTCCGCGTAGAAGAGGTCTTCTTCGTTGCGCACTCCGAATACGACCGTCTTCTTCGTTTCCGCCGGTGCGGCTTCGAGCATGGCGATCATGGGGGCGAGGCCGGTGCCCGTGGCTACCAAAACCTTGTGCGCCGGGGTGTCTCTGAGAACGAAATGCCCGATGCCTCCGGAGTATTTCAACGTTTCGCCGCCCTTGAAAGCGCGGATGGCCTTGGCGCCGCGTCCGTTCGGCAAGAGCTTGATGGTGAGAGTGAAGCCCGACGAATCGCCCGAGACGATCGAATACGCGCGCGAGAATTCGCCGTCGGCGTCGTTAAAGAATATCGAGGCGTACTGTCCAGGCTTGAAAGAAAACCCCTTCGCCGCAAGCCGAAGTTCGACGGTGTCGGGCGTGAGGTATTCGATATTCGAAACCGTGGCGGAATCGAGTTCTACCACGTTCTCCGCCTCGTTTTCGGTTACGACCTTGATGACTTGGACGGGGCAGAGCTTTTCGGCCTTGAAAATCTCTTTGGCATGCTTGAGGTAGTCGTGGTTGATGACCTTGGAAGTGGGATCGACCTTGAAGATTCCCGGGCAGACCGATTCGCACGTGTGACAGGATATGCAACCGGGTACGACTTCTACGCTCTTGATGGACATGACTCGCTTTAAAAAAGTAACGAAACAGATTATTCGATAATTCCGTTCGCGCCAGTTTTTTTTGAAATGAAAAAAATCCCCCCGCTTGAAGCGGGGGGATTTCGGGGTTGCGGATTATTCTCCGGCGACCATGTCGAGACGGTAGGTGGTTCCGTCTTTCTCGAATACGACGCTGTCGGCGAAGAAGCCGAGCACTTTGCCCTCCACGAGGCGAGTGAGTTCTTTGGAAGCCTTATAGTAGAGGTAGAGGGCTTTGCCGTCGGATATGAGGTACGCTCCGTGGTACGGTTCGATGCGTACGTCGGAGAGTTTCACCTTTCCGATAATCGCCGGATAGCTGTTACCGCGTTCGTCGATGAGCGCGAACGCCGCGTCTTCGCCGGCATACCCGAGGGCGATGGACTCGGTTCCGAACTCATGTACGGCCGCGACGCTCGAAAGCGGGGAAATTTGGAACTTCGCTTTCGAATCGATGGCGGAGATCAGTTCGCCACCGTAGAGGCGGTACTGGGTTTTGGCAAGACGGAGTACGTTTCCGGGTTTCGAACCCGAAAGCGTTACGACCGGTTCGCTCGAGACCTCGCGTCCGGCATCGAGGCGGACGGTTTCCTTTTCAAGGCGTACGGGGCGTCAGGACGCTCAAAGGATTCGGTCTTTGAAAGAGGTTTCGTGCGGAATGAGCGTAAGTCAATTTTTCGGACAGACCACCTGCCCCTTTTCAAGGAGCGCTTCTTCGCAGAGGTCGAGCGTGGTTTCGCCCGAGGCGGTTTTCATTCTGGTGGGGCCGAGGCCGAGTTCTTCGTCGTACGAAAGGATGATGCCGCGTTTTTCGAAGAGCGTACCGCCAAGGTACCGCGCGTCGGTCCTAAAGGACTTGGCGACCGAGAAGTCCTTCGAATCCATGAGGCGGTACACGCTGCCGGAGAGGCTTTGTCCGGTCGACGTCCTTTCGCGTACGAGGAATTTTCCTCCACCGAGGTCTTCCGCCAAGTCGGCCGGAACGATGAACGGGGCGTACGTCGGGGTCTTGAACAGTTCGAGAACGTTGATGGAGAACGAATTCACCTTGTCGAGCGTCGTCGAGAGCGCTACGGGAAGGTATCCGTCCTTTTCGATCTTGATGGAGTAATTTCCGAAATCGAAAAATCCCTTGTCGTCATTGGGAATCACGCGTTCCCCAATGATCGGAGACCGGATGGAAATACGGTCGGGCGACGGTACGGTGCGCACGTTGATGATTCCGAAAGCGCGGACGACCTGCGGTTTTTCCGCGATGGCTTCCGACGGGTGCCGTTCTGCGGTTTCGAGGAATTTCCACGTGTCGAATTTGACGTACGGGTAATACCCCTGGAAGAACAGGTACAGAAATACCGAGAGCGCCCAGACGACGGTCCAGAACGCCCAGCGTTCGCGGCGCTTACGGCCGATCTCTTCGTAGTAGTTTTCGAGCATTAGGCTTTCTTACGCTGTATTTTGCGGGTAGTTTCGAAGGAGTCGAGGCGTTTGCCGAGGAAGAGGCGGATTTGGCTTTCGATGGCCGGAATCGAGAAGAGCGTGAGCGTGAGGATCGGTACGAGCGTCCACTGGAGGACGCTGAACAGGTAGTCGCGCTTGCGGAACTTCGTGTAGCGCTTCATGATGTGGATTGAGATGACGCTCGGGAACACTACGGTAGCGAAGAGGAGTGTGAAGATGATCGAGCTCGCGAACGGCACGGTAAGGACCGCGATGGAGTTGCGGAGGCTTTCGAAGATGCCCGGAACGTATCCGATGAAGAAGAGCATGAGCGGTCCGCCGGCCCAGAAGAGGTGGTTCTGGATAAGGTAGCCGGTCTTGCGGAATTTTTCTCCGAACGGGATGTCGGCGCGGCTCGCGAACTCGGGAATGACGTATTCCACGTCGGTACAGCCCCACGACCAGCGGCGAAGCTGTTTGTACTGCGACTTGACCGTACGTCCGAAGGTTTCTTCTTCGACCACGTCCATCTTGCAGACCGCCGGAACGTTGACGATGCGGAAGTGCGAACCCCAGGCGAAGTAGCTCCTCCAATACTGGAGACCGTCTTCGACGATGGAAGTGAGCGACCAGTAATTCGATTTGCGAAGGCAGTGGAGCGTTTGTCCGTAGACCGCGAAGTTGCGGTAGAATTCGGGATTCTGGGATTCGAAGAGTTGCCAGATGGTCGTGCCGATGGCGATGAGCCGGGCGAAGAACGTCCCCTTGGTCCAGTTGTTGGAATAGACCGGGGTGTACTGGTAGATGGCCTGGTCGCGGTATTCGGTGACGAGGAACTTGTAGGTGACGATGGAGAAGAAGTTCTTCTCGACGAGCGTGTCGGTGTCGATGGTCGACACGAACGTGAGGTGCGGGTCGAGCTTGGACATTTTCTCGTACTCCTTGATGGCGTGCGTGATGTTCGAACCCTTTACGCGGCCTTCGCCGGGGATTCCGTCCGGGTGTACGACGTTGACGATTTCGATCTTGGACTTCTTGAATTTGGCGATGATCTTCGCAGCGTTGGCTTCGGCATCCGGTACGCGGGATTCGGTCGCGAGGAGGACGGTGACGTTCTCCAAGAACGGGTAGTCGTTCGCGACGATAGCGGCGACGTTCTCTTCGATGACGTCGTAGGGTTCCGTGAAGATCGGAACGATGACTACGTGGCGCACGGATTTCGCCTCGGCCTGCATGATTTCGCTTTCGCGGAAGTCGGTCTTATTGAACCGGAGGAGCGTGAGGTACGACGAAAGGACGAAGTAGTACGATTCGAAAACCTTTACCGTCCAGTACGAGATGCAGAACGCGATGAAGAAGAGCCCTGCCTTGGGATTGATCTTTACGAGAACGATCGGAAGCAGGAATATGAGGATGAGGCCGAAGCCCGGGATCTTGGAGAGGAAGCCGGACGTGAGGTAGTACGGCGTTTTGGTGCTGGTTTCTTTCCGCATGGAGTGGGGGATTGGCGGACCGTTTTTAACGGCCTCGGAAAACGGTTGCCATCATATCCGAAAATGGCCGAATTCAAGTTTGGCGAAGCGGCTGGGAAAAGTTTTCCTCCCGTTTGCCGTTTCGGGCTTTTCGCTTAGGATGGACGCCGTTTTTAGTTGCCCGAATCCGTTCGGGCGAACCGCTCTCCAATGGACGCCAAATACGCGCTTTCCACCTACGCCTTTCATTTGCCCGACGACCGCATCGCGCAGGTCGCTTCGCATCCGCCCGAAAGCGCCAAGATGCTCAAATTCTCCCGCGAGAGCGACGACGTTTCGAACCGCGGGGATTTCGAAGACCTCGATTTCTCGCATTTGCCGGATTTGTCCGCCGACGGCCGGCTGTTCTTCTTTAACGACACCCGCGTTATTCCGTCGCGCGTAGCCTTTCAATCCGCCGTATTTACGAACAAAGACGGCTTCCGCCGCGAGAAGGAGGGCGAGATATTCTTTCTGCGTGAATTGGAGATGGAAAAAGGTTCGTCACCCCGCTTCGAAGCCCTCGTCTTTCCGGGCGCGGCTTTTTCGGTGGGCTCCAAGATCGAACTCGGGGATTTTACGCTCGAAGTCGAATCCAAGGTTCCTGACGGGCGCGTGCTGAAAATCGTATCAGGAGGCCGAATCCAGGATTTCCTGCATTCCCACGGCAAACTCCCGCTCCCACCGTACGTCGAGTATTCCGACGAAAAGGCCCTCGATTATCAGACCGAGTTCGGTAAGAAAGAAGGTTCGCTCGCCGCTCCTACGGCGTCGCTCCATTTCACCGAATCGCTCATCTCCAAAATCCGCGAGAACGGGTCTTCCGCGCGTTTCCTTACGCTCCACGTCGGACTCTGAACGTTCAAGCCCGTCCGCGTGGCCGACATCCGCGAGCACGAAATGCATCCAGAATATTTCGAAGTTCCCGCATCCGCTTTTTCCGACGTCGTGACCGCCAAGGTCGAAGGAAAAAAGGTAGTGGGCGTGGGGACGACCGTCATCCGTACGCTCGAATCGCTGCCGTACGTTTGGCGGGAGCTCGTCGAACGTTCCGGTTTAGGGAATGTCGACGCAATGGATTTTCTCGCGAAATTCGAAGCCCCGGTCGCTTCGTTTTGGAATACGGCCGCATCCCAACTCGATGCCGCCTATCGCCCCGTCGAACTGTTCGGCGTCAATTCATCGGGCGTATCGGGAACGACCAAACTCTTCCTCATGCCGAGTTCGAAATTCCATGCCGTCGACGAGATCGTGACGAATTTCCACTTACCCGAAAGCACGCTCCTCGTGCTCGTCTCGGCGTTCGCGGGCATCGAAAAAGCGCGTGCCGCTTACGAACACGCGCTTTCCCGAAACTATCGTTTTTACAGCTTCGGCGACGGGATGTGGATCGGGTAGGGACTTAGCCTCCTACGCGTCATTTCGTGCCCGAGAGCCAGGTCGCCTCGGTATACGAGCCGTTCGCCGTGACCGTCGCCCCGTTGTAGGTGACGGTTTTTCCGTTGAGGATGACGGCGTATCAGCCGGCTCAGCCGTAGCCCATGCCGTTTCCGGCGTTTCAACCGTTCGCTCAAGCTTGGCCGTACGTTCCTCAGACTCATCCGCAAGAGGCTCAGCCTCCGCAATTTCCCGATTCCGCGGTCGCGGTGACGGTAGTAAGGTACGCTCAGGCGCCGTTACCGCCGTCACCCGAACCGTAACCGAGCGCATAGCCGCCTCCTCCTCCGGCGCCTCCTCCTCCGGCGCCGTAAATATTGCCGGTGTTGGTGATGTCCATGGCGTACTGGGCGTCGATCGCGGCGCCGCCGATTCCGCCATAGGTTCCTCAGTTTCCTCCTCCGCAACCTCAACAGGAATCGCCTTCGCCGGGTCCTCCGCTTCCCGAACCGCCGATGATGTTGCCGCTGTTGATGACCACGGTCTGTACGGTCGTCTGTAGCGCGGTTCCGCCGTTATAGGCGCGGTTCAGGGTACGATCCGTTTTTACGGGATATCGAGCACCGAGGATGTTGCCCTTGTTTTCGATGGTTATGACCGTTCCCGCGCCCCAGCCGGTGCCGGTAATGAGCGCCGGTACGTCGACGTTGTCCGAATAAACGGTCACGCCGGCATTGATGGTAACCTTCAAATTTCAGCTCGTACAGCTGCCGAACACCGAAGTGCACTCGGTAAAGAGATTGAGTTTGTTCTTGTTGGCCGAAATCGTAAGGAGTTTCGTTGAACAGTCGCTGCCCGTATGCGTCGCGTCGCAAACGATCGGTTCGGTAGATGCGGTCGCGGCGTCTACGAGAGCTCATGTGGAACTCGTTGAGGACTGGTTCTTAATGAGTCCCGATACGGATCCTGACGATCATACCGGATAGTTCCCCGTGACCGAAACCGCTCCGCTCGTCGGCGAAATTCCCGCCACCTGCACGTAGCTGGTGACGTGCTTCCGTCCGCTCGCGAGAATCGAGACGGCTTCGGCCGCCCCGACGGACACGGTTTTCGGGTCGTATGCCGCGAAAGCGCTCTCGAACGCTTTTTCCAAGAACGAAATCTTGAACTTGTCGGGATTGATCTTGAGTTTCGCGAAATCGGGATTGCCCGCCGAGTAATTGGTGTTCGGAGCGTTCCAGTCCCCGCCGGTGAGCGTCGTCGGAACGCCGTCGAACACGGCGACGCCTCACGAGAGGGAAGCCCCCGAATCGTGGATGACGTAGTACCTCGGCGAATTTCCCGTCAGGGCGCTTTCCGCGGTAATGGCGGTGTAGACCGACCGCACGTTCGTCTTCATGGCGGAATCCTTCGCGTCCTGCGAATAGCCCGAAAGCGCCAAAAACCCCACCGTGGCGAGAATCGCCAAGATGGTGATGACGACGATGAGCTCGGCGAGCGTGAAACCGAGTTGGAAAAACCGAAGCACCCGGCTTTTCTTCATGCGTTTTTCGTTTTTCATACTCCGTAATGAAAAGATAAGGGTTTCGGCTTATTTCCCCCAAAACGTAGTTCCGTTCGTAATCCTGTTCACGCTCTGCGAGGTCTCTTGCACTCCGGCGTAGCTTCCCGTGAAGAATCATCGGTTGGGATAGCTCGCTCAGCCTCCGTTGCAGATTCCGTCGTGGTACCAGGCGAGATTGATTCCTTTGAGTCACGAATTGAAATACGCGTTCGAGCACGGTTGGTTCGTGGGAGTCCTGAGCACGTAGGCGATGCTCGGGGACCAGCAGTATCCGTAGACGTTGTTGCATCCGTTGAAATTGAGGCTCACGTTGACGTACGAGCTGAGCGTTCCCGCCGCAAGGAGCGAATTGAACGTCCCAGCGGACGTGAAAGCCATCTTATCGTAGTTCGAGTTTTCCTTGACCATGACGGTCGTGAGGCTGACGGTGTTCCACGATTTCAGTTTCGCGTTGGCGTTTCCCCATGCTCAAACGGTATTTCCCGCGAGCGGATCCGTCGAAGTTACGGACGAATCGGTCGCTACGGTCCAGTTTATGGGGTTCGTTCCGGCACCGTTTTTCAATGCGGATCAGAGAAGCGTCCATCCGCCGCCGTCGGTCGTCATGTCGCAGTAAACTTGGAAAGGCGCGTTACCTCCCGCTCCGTCTGGATCTATGGAATACGTTCCGTCCGCTGATGCCGGAACCGCGGTCTTGATGGCTGAACAGCTCGCGTAGAAATTCCTCGGCGCCGAACAGGAAGCCGTGGCTCCGCCCCCGATTCCGGAACAGGTCCAATCGAACGCCCCGTCGTCCCCGAGCGCGTCGGTCGAAGTGGCGTTTCAAACCGAACAGAGCGAAGCCGCGGGATTCGCGGCCGCCGTCACGCCGTTCGCGGTTCCACAAGCCCCGTCCGTTCACGTGCCCGCGGTTTTTCCGTCGACCAAGGCTCCGGTGAGCGCTCCTGAGGCCACGTCGCGTATGAGTCAGGCAACCGATCCCGTCGCCGTGGACGGAGTGAAATTTCAGGATACGACCGTGGATTTGCTCGGAGTCGTTCCGGCGATTTGCACGAGGGAATTCGTACGGATTTTTCCGTTGGCAACGGACGTTACGTCCGCCGCCCCGACGGAAACGGTCTTCGAATCGTAAGCCGCAATCGCGTTTTCGAAAGATTTCTCCAATTGCGAAATCTTGAACTTGTCGGGATTGATCTTGAGTTTGGCGAAATCGGGATTCCCCGCCGAGTAATTAGTGTTGGGAACGTTCCAATCCCCGCCCGTAAGCGTTGTGGATACGCCGTCGAGCACGACGATTCCTCACGAAAGGGAAGCCCCCGAATCGTGGATGACGTAGTACCGCGGAGAATTTCCCGTCAAAGCGCTTTCCGTCACGATCGCCGTATATACCGACCGTACGTTCGCCTTCACGGCGGAATCCTTCGCGTCTTGGGAATAGCCCGAAAGCGCTAGGAAACCCACCGTGGCCAAAATCGCCAAGACGGTGATGACGACGATGAGTTCGACGAGCGTGAAGCCTTTCCAGAATTTCGTTCCGATTTTGCTTTTGGGGTTTCGCATGGGTGGCGGATTAGTAGATTTTCCAAGCGTGCATGCCGAACGAATTGGCGGTGGGGTTTTGGTCTACGTTGCTTCCGCCGGCGTAATTGTTCGTAATTTTGAACCGCACTACGCTGCCGGGGGAAACGATCTTGATGAATCCTTGGAGGAAATACCCGCAACTTCCTCCACCGACGTTCGTATTGTCGAAATAGTTCGTGAGCGTCGCCGTTCAGGATCCGGAAACGAAGTTCACCGTTCCGAGCGCTCAGCCGCTGAAATTGTTCTGACCGGCGCAGCCGTAGACTTGGTAAAAATACGTGCCGACGGGCATGGGGGCGGTATTCGAGCCGTACACGGTCCCATCTGCCGGATACGACATGTCGTTCGGCATGTTCGACCCGTACGGGACACCCACGAGGTCCGAGTTGGTCGTCAGGTTTCCCCGAACGACCGTATCGCCGTTCACGTCGAGTTTCGCGGTGGGGGCGATTCCCACGCCCACGTTCCCACTCGAAACGTTCAATGCTCAAGCAACGGTATTGAGTTGCGAAACGATGTCGTTCCATGCCGCCGACGAAAGCGTGGTGCCGGCGTTCGGCAGCGCGCCCCATGCCGCCGAAGCGAAAGTGGACGCCGCCCATACGGACGCCAAGGCGAGCACGAATCAGAGGCCGTGTTTGAAACCGTCGGCAATCGGGTTTTTATTCGTTTCCATATTCGGATGGCGTTGGACGCCGAATTTTAAAAAGTGCGCACGGGTTTTCGTGCGCACAATTCTAAACGTGTTTTTGACTCAAATCAACTTAACTTATGGGAAATGTCGAACCTATCCGATCCGAATTCCGAATTCTTTGGAGATTTTCGCGTTCACGGCGTCTTCCACTTCCTTCATGGCCGCGTATTCTTCGTCGGTTTCATGGTCGTAGCCGAGCAAGTGGGCCAACGAATGGATGAGGAGCTTGTAGGTTTCGAGTTCCGGCGTATTGCCGTACTCCGGCGCCTGTTCGCGGATGCGGGACTCCGAAAGGATGACCTCGCCAGCGATTTCGTCTTCGTCGCAATCGGCGAAATCGTCGTGGTAATGGAACGAAAGCACGTCGGTGGTGGAATCTTTTTCGCGGTAGGTGCGGTTGTACGTGCGCATCGTTTCGTCGTCGACGAACGCGACGTTCACCGTGCCGCGTTGCGTTTCGGGCGCCGTTTCGGCCATTTCGCGGGCGATGGCCGAAACGACCTTTTCGTCGAGATCGAACGGAAGGTCGGATACGAAAACGGGGGAGAACGCCATATTAGTCGTTTTTAACGGTGTAGTTTTGTAATCCTGGCTGGGCGTAGAATACCGGTTTCTTCGAACAGTCCTTCACTTCTGATTCGTAGTCGAAGAACGCGGCGGATTTTTCACTCGGAACGGTGTTCATGTAGAACGCGAAGACGGTATAGTCGGCGTTCGAATCGTCGGTTTCGATCACTATCGGCGGTTTTCCGGAAAGTTTCGAACCCTTGGGAACGAGTACGCGGACGTACTGCTTGTTGTCGCCGTTGCCCTGGATGAATATCTGGCGTTCGTGTTCGCTCGGCGGAATGCCGAGATCGTAGAGGAGTCCGCGGATTTTTTCTTTGTCGTCGACGGTCATGCGGTGGTCGCTTTCGAGCCGGAAGCCGTTCAGCACCTTGCACCCGTCCATGGGCTGGGCCTTGAGCTCGAACGAACGGTGGACGTAACGGTCGGATTTGTTTCCCGAAATGGAGGTGAAAACCGGGTACGTGAAGTTTCCGGTAAAGGGCTTGTTCTTTTCCCCGGGGAAGACTTCTTCGAAAAGGGCGTTCACGCGGGAGTCGTTCGAATACGCCATGAGTTCGCCGGTTTTGGCGTTGCGGTCGAGGATTTCGGCATAGCCGGAGAAATCCTTTTTCTCGACGAGGGTCTTTTCGAGTTCGGTGACGAAATCGAAAAGCACGTCCTTAGGGGAATACGTCTTGGCGACCTTGTTTTCCACGAGCACGCTCATGAGCGTGGAGAAGTTCGAAGCGTCGACGGATTTGCCGATTTTTTCCATTCGGACCGGTCCGTACTTTTCGAGAAGGTCCGTAACGATTCCCTGATTCATGACGATGATGCCGTTGAGGCTCGAACCGCCGGATTTCTGATAGAACGCGTCGATGGTTTCGAAGTCCTTCGACATTTCCGGATAGTAGTTCGCGTCGCGGAGCCCCCATTTTTCGGCGACCCGGTCGAGTCCCGGCGGCGCCTTTTCGGCATACGGGAACAAGTGCCAGTCGTAGTAGTAGATGTCTTTCTTTTCGTATTTCGAGAGGCGGCCCTTGTAGAATTCGACGAATACCGCCGATCCGGGGAATCCGCCCGTTGCGCGAAGTTCGTCGCGGTTCTGGTTGAGCACGAGGTAGCGCTGCGGCGCTTCATTGCCGAGCGCGGTGAGGATGGCTTCCTTATGGTCGAGAACGAAACGGAGGCGGTTCTGCGCGGAGACGAGAAGCGTTACCGCCTGTTGGAATTTCGCGTCGAGTTCGGGGTTTCAGAGACTTTCGACCTTGGAATATTCGGCAAGGGCGGCAGATATTTCGGTATCGATTTTCTTAAGCCGGTCGGAGTGCGCATCGACGAAGTCGGTCGCCTTGAACGTGCTTCCCGATCCCAGCGCCGCCTGGACGTCGGGATAGGACGAGGTTTCTTTCGCGAGGTCGGTCCAGATTCCGGAAGCGATCTTCGCCGCTTCCGCCAAATGCGAACCTCAACGCACGACGTTGCCGGCGATGCGCACGGATTCCACCGAAAGAACCGGAGAATCGAACGCGGCGGTAATGGGCGAGAACGCTATCCGAAGTCTGGAGAACCTGCCGGTCGCGCGGTCGGCACTTTCCGCGAAGGCTTCCGGTCCGGATTTGGCGGAATCCTTCAAAGAGAAAAGTTCGCCGTACGCCTTTTCTACCCCGGTCTGGGCGTACGATACTGCCGCCATCGTTCCGCCGATGAGTACGACCATGGCCACCGCGGTCGAAAAGCCGGTTCTCGCCACTGCGCGCTTATGGCGCTTCACGTAACGGAAAGCGCGCTTCGGAAAGGGAAGGGGGAGTTCGTAGAGGTCGCCGTAAATTCTCGATATTGCGATGGGTTCGAGGTTGCGGACGTCGAAAGAATCGAAAGGAATTTCGAGCGGAGGCAGGACGTTGGCCGGTTCGGGGCGCACCGGGCGGCTTTTGTCGACGAACGCCACCAGGCTCGGCGCGCATTCTTTCCGGGGGAGGATGTCGGAAGTTTTCTTCGTGCGGTATTTCTTGATCTTGATGACCGGTTTCACCGAAAAGTCGAAACGCTTGCCTTCTCCTTTTTTCAGGTCGTTGAACTGGTAAGCGTCGTTGTGCTTTACCGCGAGTACCGACGATACGGGGAAGAATTCCGCAAGGTCGACGGTGGAGTCTTCGCCATGGGTCGCGCTCAGGTCGTTGATGAATCCTGCCGGCACGAGCATCGGTTCTTCCTCTTCGTCGTGTCCGCCGTGCCCGTGATCGTCGTGCCCGCCGTGGACGTCATGGGAATCGTGTCCGTGCCCGTCGTCGTGGCCATGTTCGTCCTCCCCGTGCCCGTCATGGCCGTGGTCGTCGTGTCCGTGGTCGTCATGACCGGCATGGTCGTGATCGTCGTGGTGTTCGTCGTGTCAGTGAGACATGCTTGCGAATCGGTTCGACAGGGCTATACTTCGCGGGATTTTACGAATAGTTCCGAAATTTCCGAATTTTTATGACCGACTCCAGCATCGTTTGTCCCAAATGCGGTACGAAGATCGATCTCGACGACATCGCCCGCCACAAGTACGAAGAAAAGCTTAAGGCAGACGAGGAGAGGCTCCGTGAGGAATTCTCGAAGAAGGAAGAAGAGATTAAGAAGGACCTTCGCGAAAAGGCAATGGAATGGGCGGAAAAGAAGGCCGCCGAAAAATTGAAGGAGAAGGAGCTCGAAACCAAGGACATGCTTGCGACCATCGAAGAACTCCGCAAAAAGCAGGAGGAATCGGTAAAGGGCGAACTCGAACTCCGTAAGAAGACCCGCGAACTCGAAGAGGCGGCCAAGAACGCCGAAATCGAAAACGTCCGCAAGCTCGACGAAGAACGCCGCAAGCTCGAAGCCTCGATGCGCGAAGAGCAGCAAAAACGAGACGAGGCTTTGGAAATCGAGCGCAAGAAGCGCGAAGAGGAATCCTACCGCAAATCGCAGGAGGATTTCATGCGCAAGCTCGAAGAGAAGGAGAAACAGATGGACATCCTCCGAAAATCCCTCGAAGAAGCCAACCGTAAGGCGCTCCAGGGCTCCCAGCAAATCCAGGGCGAAGTCCTCGAAAACGAACTCAAAGAGATTCTTTCCCGCAATTTCCCCACCGACTCCGTCGAAGACGTTCCCACCGGCATCCGCGGCGCCGACTTGGTGCACCGCGTCCGCGACGCGTATTCGCGCGACGCCGGAATCATCCTTTGGGAATCCAAGAACACCAAGGCGTTCTCCGCCGAGTGGATCAAGAAACTCAAGGACGACCGCATCCTCGCTAAGGCCGACGTCTGCATCCTCGTTTCGTCCGTAATTCCCGAAGGAGTCCGACATTTCGGCCTTTACGAAGGCATCTGGGTGACCGAGCCGGAATACTTCCTCCCGCTCGCGCAGGCCCTTCGCGAAAGGCTCCTCGCGCTCGCCGAACAGGGCAAGAGCATGGTCGGACGCGAAGAGAAGATGGAACTTCTCTACGGATACCTCTCCGGTCCGGAATTCCGCGCGAAAATCGAAAACGTCATCGGCGCGTTCCGTTCGATGAAGGACGACCTCGACGCTGAAAAACGCTCGATGCAGCGTATCTGGAGCAAACGCGAAAAGGAACTCGAACGCATCATTAACAATACCTCGATGCTCTACGGCGACATGCAGGGCATCATGGGCGCGAACCTCTGAAAGATCGACTACCTCGAACTCGGGGCTGGCGATTCCGAAGAAGCCGAGTTTACGGAAAACGAATAATCGCCCGATTGCGGGCACGAAAAAACGGGGTGGAAACCCCGTTTTTTCATCGGTTATTTCGAATCGTCCCGGAACTCGAGCCTCTTCTCCGTCGTTCCGTTCGTCACCGTTACGGCGCCTTTTACCGAGTTTTGGCCGATTCCGTCCGTAAAGGTTTCCAAATACGCCCCGTACGACCTTCTCGCTTCGTCCGCCCCTCCTTGGAGATAGGTTTTCAATTCGATTTTTGGGGATATTGCGTAATCGAACGCTCCAGTGAGCGTTTGTCAGGTTTGGCATGAAGCGTTCCCGCTTCAGAACCAGATTTCGGTTTTCCTTCCGTCCGCGAGCGAACGCAGATACGGGATGCCGAAGCTCGCCGCGCACGTTTTTGCCGACAGCGCGAGCTCCGAAATCTCGCGTTCGTCTTCCAGCCTCGTGGCCTGGTTGCCGCTCATGGAGATGATGGCGGAAACCCCGATGAGCGATACGGACAGTATGGCGACCGCGAAAATGATTTCGACGAGCGTGAAGCCGGATTTCGCGGAGGCCTTCCGTTTAGCGTGCATACGCGCTCTTTACGATGGAATCCACGATGTCCGCGGAAACCGACGCGTCGGCGTCGATGGTGAGGGTGCTGCCGCCCACCGCTACGTACGTGGTTCCGGTTTCGGAGTCGTAATACTTTCCTCCTGCCGCCTTTTTGACCTGGCTGAGTACCTGGTTCTTGTAGAAGCGGACTTTGACTTCGGAAAGTTCGAAGCTTTCCGGCGAAGCGTTTCTGCCGATGCCTACGCTGTGCGACGCTCCGTCACGGGATCCGAATCCGGAGAAATAGGTTTTCTTAGGAAGCACGAACCCGTAACCGAGTCCGGTATTGTCGTAGGGGAGGCCTGCGACGGTCTGTGCCGGAGCAACGCCCGTTCCAGCCGTGGTCGCGGTTTCCGTAGGGGCGGTCGCGGTTTCCGAAGTTCCGGAAACTCCGGCTTCCGATCCTTCGGTCGCGCTTTCCTTCGCACAGGCTCCCGGAATGGATTCGACCTTCATGCGCTTCGCGGCGCAGGCGTTCGGGTAGGTGTTCCCGTCGGTTCCGCAGACTGGGGCGTATTCGTCGGTACAGATGGTTTCCATGGCGGAAGATCCGGATTCGGTGAGCGAACCGGTAGTCGTTTCCGCAGTGCCCGAGGAAGTCGCCGAGGCGGTCGTTCCCGTCGAAGTTCCGCTTCCGGTGGATTCCACGGAGACTCCGCTTCCTTCTTTTGCCGCGTCTTCGACGAGTTTGTCCAAAGCCTCGCTCGAACCGCTGGAATTTTCGACGGTCGCCGGATCCACCGGAGCGGGTGACGGTTTCTTCGGTGCCGCGACGAAGATGAACGCGAGCACGATGATGAGGGAAAGCGTCAGCGGAAGTAGGATTTTTTTCATATTTCCTGCGTTGGGGGATTAAGTGCCCGCATGATATCTATCAGACGCGTTTCGTAAATGTCGTTCGTTTTGAATGTCGTTCGTTATTCGATTATACTCCGGCGTGATATCATTCTTTCCAAACGGGGCATGCCAGCACGAAAGGTTTCTGATTCGGTTTCTTCGCGGGTATCCAACATCGTAACCAAACCGAAAAGAATAAAATTTTCCGCATTCACGCTTGCCGAGCTCATCGTAGTCGTCACGATTTTGGCCATGCTCGCCTCGATAGGGTTCATCGCCCTTTCGGGTTATCTCTCAGATGCCCGGGAGTCCGTTTCTAAGGCGAACGTCCGTTCGGTCTATACGGCGATTTCCGCAGAAAGCGCGATTGCTTCCGTATCGCCACGCTACTTCGTCGTCCATGATCCGGCGTATGCCCTTTCCGGAACTGCCGTCATTGCATTCTGAACGAATTCGGCAACTCTCGTTCCCGGTGATTGGGACGCCCCCGGCACCAACTATTCGGCTGGCAATCCCGATTGGACAAAATTGAAAATGAATCCTGAAAAGTTCAAGGTGTCTTTGGAGTTCGGCGGATATGCGGATTTTGCGAAAGCTTCGACGGATTCTTCCAAAGTTCTCGTCTGAGCGGCCGACGTCATCGAGGTTTCTGCCAAGAATAGACAAAGATCTTTCATTCAGGCGGCTTGAATTTTTTCGAATAGCACGGCCTTCGTCATCGGAAATTATCCGGTAGCCCTTTCTGGATCCGTATCCGGACTCATTAAAGATGCCGCCAATTCTTCTTCCACCGGAGCTCTCGTGGACGGAGCGAAGACCGGTTCGGCTCCGGGTTGTTCCGCCCAGGTTTCGAACGGTTATTCCGTGCCGGCGCTTTCCAGCGGACAATCGGCGAACATTTCGAAATCCGTGGCGAACGGCAGCGTCTCGGGTTCGTTCTCCTGTTCTTTCGGATCTCTCTCGCTCGTTTCTGAAACCCCGGTTTGCGATCCGGGGTTCGTATCTTCGGGACTTTCGTGCGTCGCCGACGTTTGCGGTTCCACCGTGCCGGCTAATGCGACTTCAAACGCGATCTCACAATCCGTTTCCGGAACCTGGCATTATTCCGCCGTCGCTGGACAGTGTACTTTCGCTTGCTCGTCCGGATTTTCCTGGGACGGTTCTTCATGCAAGACTTCGTGCCTCGTCCCGGCCGCGGAAACCTATTCGGGGCAGACGTACGCGGTTTCTCCGAACGGCACGCTTCTCCACGGAGCCGCTTCGACGGCTTCCGCAACCGCTTCTTTCTGAACGTCGCCCTCGAACGGTTCGCTTTCCGCAACCTTCTCCTATTCCTGTTCAGACGGTATCCTTTCCAAATCCGCAACCCCGGGAACGGGTTACTGCCAAGCGAACTATGCTTGGAACTCCAGTTGGACTTCCCCGGCCTGTTCGGCAAATTCACAAACCTTTACGTGTTCCGCGAAACCCGCTTCGGGTACCGTTTGGAATACCGTTTCGAGTTACGTTCAGACTTGGAACGGAACCTCTTGGATTCCGGCGAACAGCTCCACCACGTACGGAGCCACGGCTAGTACGACTTCCTGCGTTTACGCCTGCGCGTCCTGATACCTTTGGTCGGGTTCCGCCTGCATGTCGAACTGCTCCGCCTCCTCCCAAACGGTCAACGGACATTCCTATTCGGTTCCGGCATTCAACCACGGCTCTTCGGCGAACCCAACGGTAGCGGTCGCCATTTCGAACGGCTCGCAGACGTATCAACAGACGTTTAATTGTTCGAACGGCGCAGTCTCGACGAGCGGGTCCGAGTCGAACGTTGCGAACTCCTGCAACGCCGGGTACTCTTGGAACGGGACTTCCTGCGCCGCGAACGCTTGGTCGTCCTGATCATGGAGCGCTTGTTCCGGTGAGACGTGAGTTTGGGGATATTCCGCTTGGTGAACGTGTTCCGTAACTTGCTGAGGGGGTACCCAAACGCGCACGGCTTCCTGCACAAGGAACGGCAATGGCACTCAGACGCGCACCGTACAATGTCTCAGATATGACGGATCGGCGCTGTCCGACGCGAACTGCCTCGTAGCCAAGCCCGGTATCTCGCAATCGTGCACCCAAGGGACCGATGCCGTCTGCGGAACCGCCGGTGCCATAAGCCAGTCGTGTAACGCGCAGTCATGCGCTCCGCCGAATTCAACGTTTTGCTGAGGCGTATATTGGAATAACGGCGGATTTTACGGAACCGATTACGGCGGATTTTACGGAGGATTGACTTACGCCTGAGCGGATTCGGCTTGCAAGACCTTGGGGTCTACCTGGAGAGTCCCTTCCCAATCGGAAGTAGCGTCTTGCGTTTCATTGTTTCATGACGCTTTCCAATATTATTGGACATCTACGTGAAACAAGGTCTGATTCTTGATATCCGACGGTTCGCTATATTCTTGGGTGAATTGTGATCCTTCCTTTCAGTCGGACGCTTGTTGATATTACAACATGTGAATATTAACGATGGGGGTGAAATGCGTGACGAACTAGGATTTTTGCGAACCGGCCCTTTTTCCATATACTCTCCCGGTTCTAAGACCAGCCCGCAACCATATGCTCAAACTCTACAGCACCCTCACCCGCGAGGTCGAAAACTTCCGTCCGCTCCGCCAGGAAAACGTGAAGGTCTACTACTGCGGACCTACGCCCTACAACTACGCGCACATCGGCAATCTCCGTTGCTACCTGTTCGAGGATTTCGTCGTGCGTACCCTCCGTTACCTCGGCTGGCGTACCGATACCGTCATGAACGTCACCGACATCGACGACAAGACCATCCGCGATTCCCAGAAGCAGGGGATGGCGCTTAAGGAACTCACCGAGAAGTACACCGAAATCTTCTTAGAAGACCTCCAGAAACTCCGCATCGTCCCTGCCGACAAGATCGTCCCGATTTCGACGCTCGTCGACGACATGGTGGCGATGATCCAGAAACTTCTCGACCGCGGGTACGCCTACGTCTCCGAAGACGGCAGCGTCTACTATTCGATTTCCAAGTTCAAGAAATACGGACAGCTCGCGCATCTCGACGTATCGGGGATGATTTCGAACGTCCGCATCGACAATGACGAATACGAAAAGGATTCCGTCGCCGATTTCGCCCTTTGGAAAGCGTACGATGCGGCCTCCGACGGCGATAACAAGTGGACCGCCAAACTCACGGTAGAAGGCAAGGAAGTCGAACTCCCGGGCCGTCCGGGTTGGCACATCGAGTGCAGCGCGTGCAACATGAAGCACCATGGTCCGCAAATCGACATCCACATGGGCGCCATCGACAACCTCTTCCCGCACCACCAGAACGAAGTCGCTCAGACCGAAGCCTGTACCGGCAAGCCCTTCGCCAAATACTGGATGCACGGCGGGCACCTCCTCGTCGACAACAAGAAGATGGCCAAGTCGGCCGGAAATTTCTACACTCTCCGCGACGTGGTGGAAAAATACGGTTCCGACAAGGCCGAATCCGTCTATCGCGGCTTTAGGCTCATGGCTCTCCAGACCCAGTACCGCGAAAATTTCAATTTCACCTTCGACCGCCTCGAAGCTTCCATGCGCACTGCCGCGGGATTCGACGAAACGTTCCGCCGCCTCTCCCGTTTCGAAGCGAAAGAAGGCAAGGTGAACCGCGATTTCCGCAACGAACTCCAAGGGTACGTCCAAGCGTACGTAGAAGCGCTCGAGAACGATTTCTCCACCTCCGAAGCCCTGGCCGTCGTCTTCGCGTTCCAGACGTTCGTCAACGCTTCCATCGACGCGGGCAAGCTCTCCGCTCCGGAAAAGGACTCCGTTATCGAAATGTTCCGCTCGTTCGACTCCGTTCTCGCGCTCTTCGATTTCTCGCTTCTCGAAGCGGTGAAGGTCGACCCGGAACTCGACATCATGCTCGAAGACCGCAATATCGCCAAAGCCTCCAAAGATTACGCCGCCGCCGACCGCCTCCGCGACGAAATCCTTGAAAAGGGATACAAGATCGTCGATACGAAGGACGGTTCGTACCTCGAACCGGTCTAATCTCCGACCATAGAAAAACGCCCCCGAAACGGGGCGTTTTTTTATTGAAACCGTCTTTACTGCGGAATGACGTTTTCTACAACGGTTCCGTCTTTCTTTTCGATTTTTACGACGTGCGCGCCATCCCTCGAAGTTATGACGCTCGTATTCCCATCGATGATGGCGAGCGCCGCGCAGTTGGTGGCGGCGTATGCGGCACCTCTCCGCTTGGCCATCCTTTCGAGCAAGTCCGGCCTTCGGTCGGCTTCGGTATCGTAATGCGGACAGAACGTGCCTCCGACGAGCCCCAGTCATCTGACGAAGACGAAAGGGGAGTCCGGCTTGGTGAAGCGCCGCGAATCCGAGTGGCCGTATTCGAACCAGCAGTTCGCTCATGCCGAGAGCCCGGCGAGGACGATTCCGGCTTCGTACGCTTCTTTCAAAACCTTGTCGAAGCCGGTCTTCCGCCAAATCTTCATCATCTTGAGCGTGTTACCGCCGCCTACGTAGACGATGTCGCTCGACAGAATCTTCGCCCGAACTGATTCGATGTCGGATTCCATTTCCTTCACCATGATTTCCCGGAACTTGCAGCCGAGGCGTTTGCGGTACTGTTCGTAGACGGTGATGACGTACCCGCGCGAATCGTTCGAAGCGGTGGGGACGAACGCGACCACCGGTTTTTCTTTACCTGCGAGCGACACGACGAAACGGTCGATGGCTTCGGTTTCTATCTGGGTTCCCGGGCGGCCCATTTCTCAGCCTCCTATCGCGACGATTTTCGTAATGGCCATGGTTCGGTTCCGTAAGGGTTACGCCCCTTTGACGGGGTGGATTTCTTTGGCGGGGAGAAGGATTCCGAAGAGCGTGTACGCACGGCTCTTGCGGAGGTTTTCGTATTTGCGGATTTCTTCGTCCATCTTATCGAGTTCTTCCTTCGCGGAATTTTCGTGGTACATCCAAATGCTGCGCGCGTAGAGGAAATTGCCGTCGTGCGAAATTTCGCGGATACGGATGGAAAGGTGCATGAGGAATCGGAACTTCGACGAAATTCGGGCGTCGTTTTCGAGAATGTCGTATACGGATGCTACGTTCGCGATGATCGCGGTACGGTGGAGCTTGACGAGTTCGGCGTAGATTTCGTCCTGCGGGGCGTATTTGCGGATAGTCTCCACGATGACCGGAATCTTATCGACCTTATGGAAGAATGAATCGATGACCGCATGGGAGCGTTTTTCGATGGATTTCCGAAGGCTCGAAAGAACGAACGCGCGGTGGACGGTAGCGATGGCGAAGGGAAGGAAAACGGCGGTCGTAACGAACGTCTGGGAGGTGAAATCGAAGGGCATGTTTCTTTTTATTGGGATTGCCGCCAGTTTACACGGAATTGGCGATTCGTTCAACAGTTATGTCATCTAACGCGTTGCACTCTTTCGCGAAATCATTATGCTTCGCGCCATGCGAAGGCACGAACTCATATTCCGGCTTTGCCGGGTTCCGGTAGAAGCGGCCGCCGTATTCGGCGCGTTCTACGCCGGTCGCGAGATACGTCTCGTTACCGACCTCATTCCGGGAGTCCAGCTCCCCATTCAGCGAATCACCGAGTCGCAGCTGTTTTTCTTTGCCGCCACGGGCGCCGCGCTCTACGTGCTCGTGTCTTTTTTCCGAGGTTCGTACCGTATCACCTACGACGACGACTGGGGAATCGAAGGTTTCCTCCGTACGGTTTCGATTTCCTTTTCGTGGTTCCTGTACTATCTCGCGCTCGCGTATTTGAGCACGGGATACCTCACGCGCGTCGAGATTCCGCGCCTCATCATCTTCTTCGCCCTCGCGATGTCGATCGTAGGGGTCTCGCTCGTCCGCTACGGTTTTTCGACCGTCCGCAACGCGCTTTTGCGCTGAGGATGTTTTCCGGCACGCAAAATCCTCGTCCTTTCGGGAGGTCAAGCCACCGAGGTCCTCGGCGAATTCCTCTCGAATCCGGGATATAAGCTCGTGGGGTTCGCCAACCGCGCGCCGCTTTCCCAAAATTATTTCTGAAACAAGGACGCCGTCATCGATGCCTGCCGGAACCGCGATTTCGAAGAAATCGTTTCCCTCGATTCGGATTTCTCCAAAACCGACCTCGAAGAGATTTTCGAAGTCGCACGGACCTACGGCGTCGCGTACCGGTACGCCGACCGCTTCCTCCTGAACGAATCGAGGAAAACCGAGGTTTCGTTCGTGGCGGGGGTTCCGCTTGTGGAAGTCGTGAGCATCGGCCTCGGCCCTTGGGGGCGCGTGCTCAAACGCGGTTTCGACGTGTCGGTTTCGGCGATGCTCATAGCCGCGCTTTCGCCGGTACTCGTCCTCGCCGCGCTCGCCGTATGGCTCTCTGATTTTCATGCGCCGGTATACCGCAGCGTCCGCGTTTGACGTCTCGGGCAGCCGTTCGCGATGTTCAAGTTCCGCTCGATGCGCCCGGACGCCGATAAACTCAAGGCCCAGCTCGTACGAAAGAACGAACGTACCGACGGCCCGCTTTTCAAGATCGAGAACGATCCGCGCATTACCAAAGTCTGAAAGTTCCTCCGCCGTTTCGATATCGACGAACTTCCGCAGCTTTTCAACGTCCTGCTCGGCGACATGAGCCTCGTCTGACCGCGCCCGCATCTCCCGGACGAAGTGAAGAAATACGAAGAATCCCAAAAACGCGTACTTACTCTCAAGCCCGGCATCACCGGAATGGCCCAAGTGAACGGACGCCACCGCAACAGTTTCGACGACGAAGTGCGCTTCGACGTGTTCTATATCGAGAACTGGTCCATCGCGTTGGATCTGAAGATCCTCCTCAAGACCTTCGCGGTCGTGGTTTCGAAATAAGAAACGGACGGCATACGTGCCGGTCCTGGCTCCTAGGGTTCTAAAGTCGCTGCGGACCGGCGCGTATGCCGTAGTGCTTTCCAGACAAACAACGACCGGCATATCCGCCGCTTACGTATTTTCATTCCAACGCCATGGGTTTCTGAGATTTCGCACCCTCCTCACGCTGAAGCGCTAAGCCGATAACCAAAGCGGCGATGCGGCGCATGGCCGAGAAATTCGCGCATGTGGACGAGTTTACCAAAGAGCTTCACGCGAAAGAGGAAGAAGAAAAGAAAAAAGCCGCTTCCGAGATGGAAGGGCTTTTGGACGATTTGCCGATGTAATTCGGATTACCGGTTGGAAGCGATGGTGCCTCCGGTTTTTTTGACGATGTCGGAGTAACGGGTTTTGAATACCGAGTTGATGAACGGGGCGAGCTTTTCCGCGAAAGAGCGCATCTGGCCTTTGGTAAGTCCGGCGAGCTGTTCGCCCGAAGCCACTACGCTGTCCCCGAAAAGCGCGTCGTCGATCTTGAGTTCGCGGTATCCGTAAGAGACGATGGGGTCGATGTCGGAATACGCCTTGCATTCCGCCATGAGCGGATGCTTCGCTTCGCAGGTACGCATGATTTCCACCGCCTTGCCGACGACGAGGTGGAGCTGTGCGGCCTTCGTCTGGCGTTCGAGTTTGGTTTTTCCGTCGATTTCGAATTCAAGGACTTCTCCTCCGCTCGAATTCACCAAGCGGAAGGTGCTTCCGTTCTCTTCGAGCGCTACGCCGAATTCCGAGAGCATTTTCGGAACCATGGTACGAAGGCTTTCGCCCTTGTGCGCTGTTTCGAATTTCGCCTTGGCGGCGCCGAGGATTTCGGCGCTCGTCATCGGACGGCTTTCGAAACGCGGATTGAAAGCCGCGCCGTCGGTGGAGGTGTAGCTTCCCGGTGCCGCCGGATTTTTTTCGGCCCCGTATCAGGGATTCGAGGTGAAGGTTTCGTCAGCCTTGAGCTTGACCGTCTGATTGTCTCAGAAAATGACCGCGACGTCGCCGGTTGCGGGATCTTTGAGAATTTTTCCGTATTTTCCGGATTCGACGAGCTCGGTAAAACGGCGGTTTTCAGCCGATACGGTTTCCTGTGCTGATTGGGGGATCTTGTCGTTCGCCATGGGGCAGGGGGTTGGATACCGGGATATGCTACCGCATTTGTTCGGCGTTCGCAAAATATCGAACGTCCGATATTCCATTTCATTACCGTTCCCACTTTTGCCACATAAAAGTTGAATTTCGGTAAAAATATATTACTATCAGGCATAGTAACCAACGTTTCCCATGAGAACACCGTCGAACAACGTTCCGAAGAAAACTCTGAGGATCTCCGGCTTCACCCTCGTCGAACTCATCGTCGTCATCACCATCCTCGCGATATTGGCGACGATAGGCTTTTTGGCGCTTTCCGGCTATTCACAGGACGCCAAAGACTCGGCGGTCAAGGCGAACGTGCGGTCAGTTCAGACCGCTATTTCGGCGGAGTCGGCGCTGACGGGCAATTCGCCGAGGTACTACGTGGTGCACGATAGCGATTACGCCCTCTCGGGCGCTTTCGCGTACTTCGACGGCGCATCCGTGGCGCTCACCGGAGGGGACGTCGGCTCGGTTCCCCTCGATTCCAACTACACCGCCTGAAAGCCCGACTTCAAGAAACTCAGACTGAATCCCGACAAGTTCAAAGTCTCTGTTTCCGGGCTTCCCGGGGGGACTTTCGGCGTCATCGCCCGCGCCACTCGGCTAGGAACGGACTCCGCGGAAGCCGCCTACGACGCCAACTCCCTCATGGCCGCGGGGGCGGATTTCATGGTGACGGGGGCGAACGGCAGGAAACGGATGACGTCGTATCTCCAGGCCTGAGCGGTCGCTCCGGCGACGAAAACGGCGGTCGTCAGCGGGAATTTTCCCACGTCCGACGTTTCGCCCGGAACGGTTTCCTGACTTCTGCGTGCCGAGCCGGGTTCCCTTACCAACCTCACCTGAGCGCTCGTCGACGGGGCTTTCGGAGTGAAGACGGTCGCCGTTCCCGATCCTGCCAACTGCCAGGCGATCAAAACCGCCACGCCAACGTCCCCGAGCGGCGTATATTCCATCGATCCCGACGGCACGGGCGGAAACGCTTCCTTTCAGGCGTACTGCGACATGACCACTCTCGGCGGCGGCTGGACGCTCGTAATGAACCTCGACACCTCGGACGGTAACGTCATGCATTACGATAACGCGCTTTGGACCAACGCTTCCTCGTACGGAACCGTACCCTCGTCCCTTCTGAACGCGAACGACTATAAGAACGGTTCCGCTTTCACGGCGCTCGCCGGCTCGCAACTCATGGTCAGCGTGCATGCCGAATGAACCCCTTACGCGTCCGCGTCGTACAATCTGAACGAAACCGCGAAGACCCTTTCGTACTATTTCAACAAGGGCGCGAACGTTCAACTCACGTCTTCCGTCGTCTCGTCTTCGGTCACTACGGCACTGAACGCCAGCGAACCCATCGTCGCGCCGAACGCGAACCTCTACCTTAACGAAACCCGCGGAAGCTACGATAATGACCGCGTTTCCATCGGCGGCACTATTACCGACAACGCCGGCGGCGGACTCTGAACCTACTACGACACGACGCAGGTCGGCTACCAGCGTCCGTATGCCGACGCGCAGTTGCTCAATTGCCGATGGGATATGACGAACGGTTGCCGCATCGGTTCCGACTACAATTCCGCCACGGCGAATTCCAGTTGGAACGCGGCCTCGGGCCTCGCCTACGACTACGCGTTCTTCGTGCGCTAAATACCTACGTACGAACCTCGCCGAACCGCGTTTCGCGTCCGTTTCCACGCGCTTTCCAAACCGCCCGTTTCCCGGGCGGTTTTTCTTTGAATACGTCGCGTTCCCAGCTATACTTCCTCCCGTTTGAAACTCACTCGGAAACCCTTGTCCCATCCAGAACTCCAAAAGGCGCTCGAAGGTCTGAACGCCGCCCAGCGCGACGCGGCGGAAACGCTCTACGGCCCGGTCGTCGTCATTGCCGGTCCCGGAACGGGCAAAACCCAAATCGTCGCCTGCCGCGCGGCGAACATCCTCACCAAGACCGACGCCAAGCCCGAAAACCTCCTCATCGCCACCTTTACCGAAGCGGGGGTCGTTTCGATCAAGAAGCGTCTCTTGAAGTTCCTTTGAACCGAGGCGTACCGCATCACGGTTTCCACCATCCACGCCTTTTCGAACGACGTCATCCGCATGTTTCCGGAGAAATTCCTCCGTTTTCGCGCGATGCGTCCCATCGACGACGTCGAACAGATCGCGCTTCTCGAGGAAATCATCGAGAACGCCAAGTACGAGCACCTGTCCTCCGACCACGACCGGTTCTTTTACCTCACCCACGTCCGCGACCGCATCGGCAAACTCAAGCAGGAAGCCGTTTCCGTAGAAGGCCTCATCAAGGCCACCGACGACCTCGAACGAGAAAACGCGGAAATCCTCTCCGGCATCAAGCCCGAACTCAAGAAGTACGCCACCGAAAAATCTCGCGGAGAAAAGCAGGTCGGCAAGCTCCGCGATTTGGCCGACGCCTACCGTAAATACCTCGACGCCTGTTACCAGCGCGGCTTCTACGACTTCTCCGACATGATCACCTACGTCGGCGAGGTTTTGGAAACCGATTCCGACATCCGCGCCACGCTCGCCGAAAGGTACCAGTACATCATGCTCGACGAGTTCCAGGACATGTCGGGCGCGCAGAACCGCGTCATCGACGCCATTCTCTCCGAAGCCGACACGCCCAACGTCATGGCCGTGGGCGACGACGACCAGTCCATCTACCGTTTCCAGGGCGCGAGTTTGGAAAACCTCTTCCACTTTTCGAAGCGCTACGAAGGAACCAAGTTCATCGTCCTTACCGAGAACTACCGTTCGACCGACGCCATCCTCCGTTTGGCGGAAAAGAGCGTTAGCAACAACCAGGAACGCATCGGACGCTACGTTCCGAATATCGTGAAGTTGCTCAATTCTCACCGTTCGAACGATTGAGCCGAAGTCCGCATTACCGCGTACGCCAACCCGCTCGAAGAAAAGGCCGTCATCCTCCGCGACGTGCGCCGCCTTCTCGCCGAGGGTACCGCGCCGGAAGAAATCGCCGTACTCACCCGCACCAACCGCGAAACGCAGGAATGGGCCGCTTTTCTCGCCGCCAACGGAATCGGGGTCGAAAGCAAGGCTTCCGCGGACGCGCTCTCGAGCGAAGCCGTAACGCTCGCACTCGACCTTTTGGAAGTCATCTCCGACCCGGGCGTCGCCGAAGAAAAGGTCATCCGCCTCGCGAGGTCGGGCATTTTCGATATCGATCCGGCCGACGTGCTCAAGATCAACCGCGCGCTCTACAAGATGAACTATACGCGCAAAGACCGCATGAAGTTCCTCGACGCGATCGCCGACCCCGAACTCCTTGCCGACATCGGCGTGAAAGACGTTGCCAGGCTCTCGGATTTCTATTCGAAGATCGCGGCCGCCGCACCGGAGAACGTCCAGCTCTATGAAGACTTTAAGCGCATATTCGAATCGGTGGGCTTTCTCGATTTCGTCGAGAAGCGCGGCTCGTTCCCTGATCTGGAAGACGTGTTCACCCTCTTCGATACCGCCAAGGATTGGAGCCAGTCGAACCCGCTCCTGACCGTGGCCGGATTCATGAAGAAGATCGGATACTACCGCAAGTATTCGCTCTCGCTCCCGTCCAAACGCCTTTCCGAAGTCCCCAACCGCGTAAAAGTCCTGACCGCGCACCAGTCCAAGGGGCTCGAATACGAAGCCGTTTTCATGTCGAACCTCTGTGACGGTAACTGGGGAGGACGTCGCAACGTCGACCAGCTCCGCCTCCCGCCGGGGGCCGTTCTCAAGGACGGTTCCGCCGCCATCGCCGGAGACCCGGAAGAAGAGGAACGCCGCCTCTTCTTCGTGGGAATCACCCGCGCCAAGGCCGTTCTCCACCTCTCGTACGCCGAATCCGACGGGAAGAAAATGAAGATCGCGTCGCAGTTCCTTACCGAGCTCGGGCAAGAACCCGGTCGAAATACCGATGCCGTCAACTACGCCGAAGTCGTAGCGGCCGACCTTCGTCCCACCGCGCTCTTCGCGTCCGAAATGACCGACGGCGAAGAAGCCTACGTT
>JBAQKV010000020.1:0-8939 GCA_049301335.1 Patescibacteria group bacterium | reverse complement strand
GGTTGATGTCGATGAGGGCACCTTCGGCGAGGGCTGCCGGGGACTTGCCAACGAGCTTCACCGGAATGGAGACGTGGATCTTTTCCTTAGCGTTGACCGCGAAGAAGTCGATGTGGAGGAAATCGCCGGTAACCGGGTGCTTCTGAACTTCGTGAGCGAGAACGCTGTGGTTCTTGCCATCGATGTTGAGTTCGATGATGTGGGTCATTCCCGACTTGCGGAAAAGGCGGAGGAAATCCGAGTTTCCTACGGTGATGTGGATCGGAGCGACGTTGTGGCCGTATACGACTGCCGGAACCAATTTCTTGGCGCGGATGTCGGAAGGCTTCGCGGCGAGGTCGCGGATCGCGGAATTGAGAGCGAGCTTTTCCATTGTGGTCTAAAAAAACGACGACTAAAAATGTGGACCGACGGATTATATGGGAAGTGGTCCGCTATGCAAATCGGTTTTATGAGACCGCACGCGGGACTTCCTACCTTCCTTCCATAGCAGCCCTCTGCGCGAGGAGCTCCTTCACCCCTATTTTGTCACGCAGGAAGCGGATGTCCTTTTGCGAAAGTATCGAAAGGATGAGCTTGTCGTTGTACTCGAGACGGGATTCGAAGTCTTCCTGGCTCATGACGGCGTACTTGATTTTCCGTCCGAAGAACGCCTTTTCCAAGAAATTATTGAACTCGATTCGGTCGAGTTCGCCCAGGACGAACACGTCGACGATGCGGTTGGAAGGACCGGCGAGGAGGTCTTTGAGCCCTTCGGAAACCGTGACGAGCGATACGTTCTTGCGGCCTTTGAAGAATTCTTCGATGGGACCGATGGGATCGTACGTTTTCAAGAAGATGTTCACGATTTCGTCGAAAATCGGACAGTGCTTGTCGAGGTAGTAGAACTTCTTCTTGTTCTCTTCGCGGGAACGGAGGATTCCGAGCTCTTCGAGGTTCATGAGTTCCCGGCGGACCGAGTTGATCTGCTCGTCGAGGTCGCGGCAAAGTTCACGGATGAAAAAACCCGCCTTGGAATTTCCCGAGACGTTTTCGATGACGAATTTCTCGAGAATCTTCGTGCGTGATTTCGATCCGAAGAGCTTGGAGAGGTTCATTGCGCCTACCGCTTTTGAAAAAGGTCCGGCAAAGACCGGAATATTCCCCGAATATACGTCATTCGGTGCGCGAATCAATATTTTCCACGTTTCGCCTCCCCCGTTTTTGGCTTGCCCGAGACGTTTTCGGACTTTTTTGAACAAATTATTTGTTTTATTACGAAACTACATATTGTGTCTCAAGTTCTACGCCGAACACGATATATTGTGCCGTAGAATCTATAAACACTATATATTGTGTCTATACTTAACAGTTCACGGAACATATTCCCGTATGGCCATTTATAAGATCCGGAAGCGGAATTGAGCGATCGTCACCTTCGAACGCTCAAAAATCGAGAACGCCGTGAAATCGGCGATCGAGGCGGTGGGCGGAGACGATTTCTCCCGCGTCGTCGACATGACCGACAAGGTCGTAGGTCTCGCCGAGAGCGTTGCCGGCGGCAGCATTCCCGACGTCGAAACCGTTCAGGACTGCGTCGAAAAGGTCCTCATCAAAGAGGGGCACGACGAAGTCGCCAAGGCGTACATCCTCTACCGCGAAAAGCGTACCGAAGCCCGCAACGACCGCCAGGTCGTCGTCGAAGTCGGAAAAACCATGGACGAATACCTCGACCGTACCGACTGGCGCGTCAACGCGAACGCCAATTCCGGATACTCGCTCGGCGGACTCATCCTCAACACCTCCGGCAAGATCACGGCCAACTACTGGCTCTCGCACATCTACCCGGCTGAAATCGGGGAAGCGCACCGCAACGGCGAATACCACATCCACGACCTCGACATGTTCTCGGGATACTGCGCGGGATGGTCGCTGCGCCAACTTCTCGAAGAAGGGTTCAACGGCATGCCCAACCGCATCGAGTCGGCACCGCCGCGCAACCTGCAGGCCGCCATCAACCAGATGATCAATTTCCTCGGCACGCTCCAGAACGAATGGGCCGGAGCGCAGGCGTTCTCGAGCTTCGACACCTACCTCTCCCCTTTCGTCCACAAGCACTCGGAAGAAATCCGTTCGGACATTAAGAAATTCGGACTTTCGTTCGAATCGGAAGAAGCGCTCGAAAAATACGTGGAAGACAAGACGTATTCGTACGTCCTCCAGCAGATGCAGAACTTCGTGTTCGGCCTCAACGTCCCGTCGCGCTGGGGAACCCAGACGCCGTTCACCAACATCACCCTCGACTGGACCTGTCCCGACGACCTTAAGGACAAGGGACTCCACTTGGGCGGATACGAATCCGGCGAATACGTGAAGAAATACGGCGAACTCGACGGAGAACGCGCCATGGTCAACCGGGCGCTCCTCGAAGTCTACGCCGCCGGAGACTACCGCGGACGCGCGTTCACCTTCCCGATTCCCACGTACAACATCACGGAAGATTTCCCGTGGGACGACAAGGACATCGATTCGCTCTTCGCCGTCACCGCGAAGTACGGACTCCCCTACTTCCAGAATTTCGTAGGTTCCCAGTACAAGCGCGTGAAGAACGCCGACGGAACGCACTCCACGGTAGTGAACGAAGAAGCCTACAAGCCGGGCGCGGTGCGCTCTATGTGCTGCCGCCTCCAACTCGACCTGCGCGAACTCCTCAAGCGCGGCAACGGACTCTTCGGTTCCGCCGAAATGACCGGTTCCATCGGCGTCGTCACGCTCAACATGGCCCGCATCGGATACCTCACCAAGGGCGACGAAGCCGCGTTCCGCCGCCACGTGAAACACCTCATGGATTTGGCCAAGGCGTCGCTCGAAATCAAGCGCAAGGTCCTCTCACAGTGGCTCGACCGCGGACTCTATCCGTACACCTACCGCTACCTCCGTTCGTTCCGCAACCATTTCTCGACCATCGGCCTCAACGGCATGAACGAAGCCATCATCAACTTCACCGACGGGAAGGAGGACATCTCCACCGAAGCTGGCGAACGCTTCGCGATGGAAACGCTCGACTACATGCGCAATATCCTCAAAGAATACCAAGAGGAAACCGGCAGCATGTACAACCTCGAAGCGACTCCGGCCGAAGGCACGACCTACCGTTTCGCCCGCGAAGACAAGAAACAGCTCCCGGGAATCATCCAGTCTGGAACCCCGGAAAACCCGTACTACACCAATTCGACCCAGCTTCCGGTAGGGTTCACCGACGACGCGTTCGAAGCGCTCGAATACCAGAACAAACTCCAGTGCAAGTACACCGGAGGAACCGTATTGCATCTCTACATGGGCGAACGCCTCTCCGACGCGCAGGCCTGCAAAACCCTCGTCCGCAAGGTCATGGAAAACTACCAGATGCCGTACATCACGGTCACGCCCACGTTCTCGGTCTGCCCGAAGCACGGCTACGTCAACGGCGAACACGACTACTGCCCCAAGTGCGACGCCGAAATCGGCTACGCTGGCGGAGTGGAGTTCGACGTGGAAACCCGTGAGAAGTACACCGCGGACGAAAAGAAGCTCGAGATGATCCGCGCGGCGTAAGCGGCGGACGATGAAGTATCCGTGAGGGGATCGTCCAACGCCCTCGTACCCTTTTTTTACCAACCCCACCATGAACGAAACCTTCTTCGACGCCAACGGCCAGGAAGTGAAGCGCACCAAGTGCGAAATCTACACCCGCGTCATGGGCTACTACCGCCCGGTCAGCCAGTTCAACAACGGCAAGAAGTCCGAATTCTACTCCCGAAAGTACTTCGACGAGTGCAAAACCGCCAACTCGAAGTTCGTAGAAGAATTCGCGGCATAATCGAAAATCCGCCGCCTTCTCCGCGCCTGCGAAATCCTCGTCGGCGTCGGAAGACGGCGAATCCCGTCGCCCCTCTCACACAACTGCCATGCTTCTCTCCGAACGCGTACGATACGTTTTGGAAACTTTCCACGCTCCTCTTAAAAAAGACCTGTCCGTCGTTCTTCCTCTTGCCGAAAAGGTCGCGGGGGTCCATGGCGACGCGCATCCGGAGTTGGTCCGGGTATTCGAAATCGTTCGGAGTTTCGTTCTTGAAATGCAGGACCATTTGAAAAAGGAAGAGAACGTCCTTTTTCCTTTGATGACCGAGCTGGACGAACTCTCGAAAAACGGGGGCAAACCCGCTTTCCATTGCGGAAGCGTCGGGAACCCTATTCGACGGATGCGAATCGAGCACGGGGATTTCGACGGCATGTTTTCGGAAATGCGAAGTCTGACGTGCGACTTCGCTCTTCCCGAAGGCGCTTGCAAAAGCTACGGAGCGCTCTTTTCCATGCTTCAGAAAATGGACGGAGAACTTTCTTCGCACGCGAAATACGAAGAGGAGACGCTTTTTCCCGAAGCGGTAAAAAAAGAATCCGCCTGTCTCGGCGAATAGGCGGATTTCGCCCTATTTTAAAAAGCGCACCCGTTTTACGCACTCCATGATCCTCTCCTGAGTCGACAAATTCACGCTCCTGGATTTTCCGGGAAAAACCGCCGCGACCGTTTTCACGGGCGGCTGCAACATGCGCTGCCGTTTTTGCCACAATCCCGAATTCGTCCTTCCGGAACGTCTCGCCGAATTGAAGAACGATTTCATTCCCACGGGCGTGTTTCTCAGGTTCGTCGAGTCGCGCAAGGGTTTTTTAGACGGCATCGTCGTCTGCGGCGGCGAACCGACCATCCATAACGATCTGCCGGAATTCCTCCGCGAAATCAAAGACCGCGGATTCCTCGTGAAACTCGATACCAACGGTTCGCGACCCGACATGGTGCGCCGGGTCATCGCCGAAGGGCTCGTCGACTATTTCGCCGTCGACGTGAAACAGTCCGCATCGAAATACGAAGGGCTTTGCGGATCGGGCGCCTCGTTCGAAAAAACGATGGAATCGGCGAAAATCATTATCGAATCGGGCGTCGATCACGAATTTCGGACGACGGTCGCGAAGGGCGAACATACGGCCGACGACATCGCGAAGATCGCTCTCTCGCTCAAAGGCGCCCGAAGGTATTTCCTTCAAAATTACCGTCCCGGACACGTATTGGACGAAAGTTTCCGCTGAGCGTCCTTCGAAATGCGGGAACTCGTGGAATTCGTAGAAAAGGCCGCGGAATTCGTTACCGAAGTAAGGATTCGGACATAATGCGACGTAACGAAAAAAGGGCCGACACGAGGTCGGCCCTTTTTTAAAATTGAAATTCGTGCCGGACTAAGATAGGATTGCCCACGAATGTTAATCCTTCGTAAAAATGAATTTCCGGCTCACGAAAAAAACCCGAATCACCAAGGGTTTCACCCTCGTCGAACTCATTGTCGTCATAACGATCCTCGCGATCCTGGCGACCATAGGGTTCCTGGCGCTTTCGGGCTACTCCCAGGACGCCAAGGATTCAGCCATCAAGGCGAACGTGAGGTCGCTCCAGACCGCGATATCGTCGGAAGCGGCGATCACGAACAATTCTCCCCGGTACTACGTGGTGCACGACGCGGACTACGCCCTCTCGTGAGCTTTCGCGTACGTGGACGGGGCTTCCGTGGCGCTCACGGGATGAGACGTGGGTTCGGCTCCGGCGGATTCCAACTACACCGCGGGCAAACCGGATTTCAAGAAGCTCAAGCTCAATCCGGACAAGTTCAGGATCTCCGCTTCCGGTCTTCCGGGCGGGACCCTCGGCGTCATCTCGAGGGCCACCGGCTTCGGGGCGGACTCGGTGGAAGCCGCGTACGACGCCAATTCCCTCATGGCCGCGGGGGCGGACTTCATGACCGCGGGAGCCAACGGAAAGAAGCGCGTGACTTCGTACGTGCAGACGGCCGGAGTGAGTCCGGCGACCAAGCTCGCGAGCGTCATGGGGGATTTTCCCACTTCCAACGTCCCCGCGGGGAACGTTTCCGGCCTCTTCCGCGCGGAACCGGGAAGCGCGACGAACCTGACGGGCGCGCTTTTGGACGGATTGGCCGCGAACGGATCGTCATCGCAGTCGTGTCCGACGAATTACGTCGCCATAAGCGGAACCTGCGTTCCCAATTCGTGTGCCGCCATCAAATCGGCATACCCTTCGAGCATCAACGGAATCAATTCGATAGATCCCGACTGAGCCGGCTGAATCGCGGCATTCAACGTCTACTGTGACATGAATACGAACGGCGGTGGCTGGACTTTGGTATTCTCGGCGAACGATGGAACGCGATTTAATGCCAATACCGATTCCTGATCCACGAACTCCAGTTCGTCTTATACCCTCACTCTTGCGAAAAAAGGAGCGATATCGAACGTCTCTTCGGATACTTTAATAGCCTTCGGGGGTGATAAGTTCGTTTGGTCTGGGAAAAAACTCCCCTTTACGGCAACGACGACGTATGAGCAAATCTGCGGCACTACCACGTCTGACAGCCTGGATGGAGCGACCAACAAATGTTTCGGCTGGTCCCCGGTCGGCATTTTGTACGGTTGAGTTTTCTGAGTTACCAATACGAACGGGTTCGACCACCATAATACGACCAACTGGAACATGCTGAATGCCAGTTGCGGAAACCATTACGTATACGAACACAACTATAGCGGCGGAAGCGGATATAAAAACGGGACGTGCAACGATACGACGAAAAGCACGACCCGTCTCAGTTATTTTATGAGATAGGCGACAAGAGAATCGGTCTCCGTGCTCCTTGCCGATTCGGTACTATGAAAATAAAACGCCCCGTTCCCGGGGCGTTTTATTTTTTCGTCTTATTTCGCAGGATAGTGCTTGGCGAAGTACGCCTTGCCCTGGGCGAGCTTTTTCTGTACCGCCGCATCGTCGCCGACGGAGAGTTCCTTGGGAGAGACCTTGAGAGTGAAATCGCCCTTGTAGCCCGCGTCGCGAAGCTTGATGAGCAGGCTTTCGAGCGGAGCGTCGCCGCGGCCCGGAAGAAGGTCCTCGCGATTGCCGGAACGGTCAGAAAGGAGCACGTTGCAGATGGTGTTGCCGAGCATTGCGAACGTTTTCATGAGGTCTACGCCCGATTCCGGATCGACGTTGGAAACGTGGAACGAAGACTTCCCCGTGAGTTTCTTTACGGAAGAAAGGGTCGCGTCCTTGTATTCCGGAATGAAGAAGAGGAAGGTCTTGGGCTCGACGTTGATGATCGAGAAGAGGATTTCCGGATAGTCCTTGGCGACCTTGGGGATGTGCTGGTTGAACCAGGTGCCGTCTTTGTCGAGACGGTGCGGCGGGTAGAAGTTGATGGTCTTCGCTCCGACGGTCTTGGCGAGTTTCGCCACGGCGTCGACGGTTTCGTCGTCCATTTTGCGTTCGTACGCGGTGACCGAAACGACCGGAACTCCGACGGAATCGGAAAGTTCCTTCACGTATTCGGCGTTTTCGGTATCGAAATTGGTCGGATCGAGATCGAGACAGACGCCGTCGAACCCGGCTTCTTTCGCGATTTTGAAAATCTTATGGAGGCCGTAGCCCTTAAGCGAGGCGGTCGAGAGGAGGAACATATCGAAAGAAACGTGTTTTTGACAGTATACCGGAATCCGTTCGGGAAAGCAAACGGCGAACTATCCGTGGACGCGCTCCAGCATCCGTTTGACGCTAGGCAAATCTTCGCGGTAGGTCATGCCGAACCACGGGTCTTTCGACGCGACGACGCGGACCCGGATGCGACCTTCGTTCGAAAGGTCGCTCATGGCTTTGGGGAGGAAAAATTCTCGGGAGAGAGCGTCCGTTTCACGGAAGAATTCTTCGAATTTTCCTTCGAGCATCGGAAGGAAACGTTCGTCGAAACCGAAGAAATTGACCGATACGAGCGTATCGGGAACGAATTCGGTTCCCGCCTTGGGGTTTCCGACGTTGCCGTTCGGAAGGAGCGAAATCCCCCCGCATTCGACGATGCGGTCGAGATAGCCCTCGGCATCCGCGAAACACACGCCGCGGGAAACCGTTCACGCCTCGGAGAGCGTGGATGCCAATCCGAAGCACACGAGAACGTATTCGGGAACCCCTTCCCTCTTTTTCGCGAACTGTTCGGCGAGGCGGACGAATCCGTCTTTTCCGTAGTAATCGTCGGCATTGATGACCGCGAACGGCCCGTTCAGGAGATGGCGCGCGGCGCGGACGGCATGTCCGGTTCCCCACGGTTTGGTGCGCCCTTCCGGAAGAACGATGCCGTCGGGAAGGTCGTCCAAATCTTGGAACGCGTACTCGACTTCAAGCTCCCCCTCGTATTTGCTTCCCACTTTTTCCCGGAAGAGGTCTTCGAAATCGCGGCGAATGACGAACACTACGCGCGAAAATCCTGCCTCCATCGCGTTTTTTACCGAGTAGTCGAGAAGGGTGTTCCCTTCGTCGTCCATCGCCTCCATCTGTTTGAGTCCGCCGAATCGGCTGCCCATTCCGGCGGCCATGACGAGTACGGTCAATTTTTCCATTGTGCGGTCGGTATCGGAAATATCGGGAAATTCGAAAAAAGGCGCCGGTTCGAAAACCGACGCCGAGTGGGATTAGAGGACGGTCTTTCCGCCGAGGTACGGCTGGAGAACCTTCGGAACGCGAATCGTGCAATCTTCGTTCTGGTAGTTTTCCATGATGGCGACGAGCGCGCGTCCGCAAGCGAACGCGGTCGCGTCGTTGGTATGGATGAGTTCGAGCGATCCGTCGGCGCGGCGTACGCGGGTCTGGAGACGGCGGGACTGGTAGTCGGTCATGTAGTCCGCGGTGTGGGTTTCGCGGTACTTGCCCTGCCCCGGAAGCCACGCTTCGATGTCGGACCCCTTGGCGTTCGGCTTGCCGATGTCGAAGGTGCACTTCTGGAGCTTCTGGTACGGGAGCTCGAGATTTTGCATGAGCCATTCCTGGATTCCCGAGAAAAGAAGGTGCTCGTCGTGGGAGGTTTCGGCAGTGGAAAAGCTTT
>JBAQKV010000019.1:0-7282 GCA_049301335.1 Patescibacteria group bacterium | reverse complement strand
CTCTCGAAGGGCCAAACGGTTCTCGAAAACGGCGTATTCACGATGACCTCGAAGTAATTGACAACGTGTTTCCGTTGGTTATAAATGCGGATATTTCACCATGCCCGCATGTCACGAACCGATTCGGGAAGTTTGCTCGACGCCTATTTGCTCGATGACGGATACTCGGATCTCCGAACCGTTTCCGATAGGGAACACCGGCTTCTCGAGATATCCATCAAAGCCGCCCGTTCCAATCTCGTGGAATGGTTTTCGTACGAAATTTCGATGCTCGTCCGCCTCATAGCCGATGAAACGGGCGTTTCTTCGGCCGCGCGCGAACTCGGACTTCCGCGGGAAATGCGGCGCGAAATCGAACGCGAAGCCAAGAAAATGGCGAAACAGCGCCACATGATAGGAAACGCCCTGTCGAAATACCTTGCCGAACTTCCCGCGAAATCCCAATCGAAAACGTTCGGAAGGACCCTTTCGGATACGGCGAAGGCGCTCTTGGGGGAAGCTGCGAAACTCATGTCTTTGGATCCCGTCTGCGCCCATTTTTTCAAAGGGTTCGTTTCGAATCTCGAAACCTTGGCGCCGGTATTTCGGATGATGGACGGAAAAGACGTGAAGGCGTTGGACGAATTCATGTCTTCGAAAGCGGGAAAAGAACCCGAATCTCCAGAAGACGTCGCCGCGTCGGTCCACCGCCGCCTCGCGGTTCTCCTGACCGCTTTCTGAAAATCGTCCACTTCTCTCGCCCAAACGAGGGACGACCTCGCTTCGAAGGTCCACGCGCTTACCGAAGAATCTTCCAAAGCCGAATCCCTTGGGAAGGAAGTCCAGCGCCTTGCGAGACTGCTTCGCGAATCCGAAGCGAGAGCGGAGCGTTCCTCCGCTGACGCTTCCCAGTCGTCGGCCCGCAACGGCGAACTCCGCAATCAGATAACCGAACTGAACCGCCAAATCGCCGAACTCAAGGCGAATCCGCAATCCCTCGCCGTTCCGGAAACAACGGTGGAGAATCCGTCGGTCGACGATTCCAGAAGCGCCGCCGAAGCCGCCTCGAAGGGCGACGAAACGCTTCTCGCGTACGCCGAATCCCTCGAAGGCGACCTCGCGCTCATCCGTTCCCAGAACGAATCCAATGCCCGCCAACTTTCCGAACAGGCTTCGTACGTCCGCATGCTCGAAGAACGTCTGGCCGACGCCCGACGCGAAAACGACAAAGTCCGCGATTCGGTAGCTTTCATGGCGAGGATCGAACGCGACGCGGAAGGCGCTTCCGCCGACGACCTCCTGCGCTACCTCGCGCTTTCCGACGCTCCTTTCGAAACCAAAGAAGCCGCCGTCGGGCAAATCGTCTCCTTCTTCGAGAGGTTCCTTCAGAACACCACGAAGGGCGCTTCTTCGGGAATGAACGTCAACGGAGGGGAATCGGGCACCGCCTGCGGAAAATATTCCAACAACCTCGTCAATCCGGTATTCAATTACCTCAAGACCAAAGGACGTTCCAACCATCCCCAGCGTTTCCTCGACCAGATGTGCTCGGTGGAGTGGGGATGCTTGCTCGACGAGTATTCCGGTGGCGAAGCTACGGCCATGGGCAATAAGAAAGAGCGCGTCGTTACGGGAATCCGCCACCTTTTCCGCGATGCCGCGAAGACCCTTCCGCTGTTTTCCGCCATCGGGTACCTTGCCGACATGCTCTCGGAATACGAAATCGGGGACGTCGACCTCGGCAGGCTTTCCGAGAACATCCGTACCGCCGTCGCCGAGGATCCGGTGAAGCGCCAACTGAAAGAGCTCGTTTTGCCGCTCATTCCGGTTCGCGCGCCGAACGGAAACGAATAAAATCCCCACGTTTACCATCAAAAACCACGTATGATCACTTTCGCAGTAGGAACCACTCGCGCGCCAAAAGTCGACGGTATCAAGGCCGGTCTCGAAATCTGCGCCACCCGTTACGCTCCGCTCGCCGGAGAAAAAACCTTCGTATGCGAAAAGACGGAATCCGGCGTTTCGGACATGCCGCTTTCCATCGAAGAAACCATGCAGGGCGCGAAGAACCGCGCCAACAGCCTGCTCGAACAGGGGGTGGACGCCGATTATTACGTAGGTATCGAGGGGGGCGTCAGCCGTTTCGGGGACAAGGCGTACCTTTTCGGTACCGTATACGTCCAAAACAGGGAAGGGGAGGGGCACTTCGGCATCTCGCCGATGATCGAAGTTCCTTCCGCAATCGAGCGCATGCTTTACGTCGAAGGCAAAGAGCTCGGGCCGGTAATGGCCGAACTTTCCGGCAAGGTCGACATCCGCAGCGAAAACGGGTCGATGGGCGCGTGGAGCGAAGACATGTTCACCCGCAAGGACGAGTTCGAAGTCGCCATGAAGGCGGCGATGGCCCCGTTCTTCAACAAGTTTTACGAATAGCGTTCGATAAAAAGCCCCCTCCCGATATCGGGAGGGGGCTTTTCGTACCCTGGTTAGTTCTTCACGCAGTAGACGAGCGCGACGTTTTTCGGGCGGGTTTCCGTCCCCAGGGTGTAGTCGCCTCCGTAATAACTGGAGGTCGTTCCCGGAGCCGCGTCACCCGGGCGTCAGAACGCGTTTCGCGTCAACGTTCCGTACATATACCAAGCGTACTCTCAGAACGTCACTTTGGTATCCTGGTCTTGGAACGAAGAGAGCGTTCTGGAGGTCGGATCCTGTTTGCCGTCCGTTCTCGTCGTCGCCCCTCCGTCGAAACTGTTCATTCCGCGCACGAACTGTCACCGCAAATCAGGGCGTCCACCTGTTCCGTCCGCGGGCGACCAGTTCGCCGGACAAGTGGTCGCGTTGAACGCCATGACCGCGCTCGGAGGAACCGTGTACTGGATCATTTCGTTCCATTTGTTCTTGCTGAGCACTTCCGAAGTCGATGCCGTAAGCGTCGCGTAGGTCGCGTACCCGATAGAAACGGAAGCCGCCGCGATGGCTAACCCAATGCCGAGTCCTAATCCTTTTTTGAGTCCGGAACCGAAATCGGTTCAGAAAATTTGTCGCATGCTGTTCCAAGTGACGGATATCGGCAATCATCTTACCAATTGTCCTCACTAAGGCAATCGGACGCATTTTAACGTTTGTAGTTGACAAATGCGTTCCGTATTCTATATTCGAAACGGCACATGTTTTTGTTATGAAAGGAGAAAACCATGCTGCAAAACGTTTTCCTGTCCCGTAAGGCTTCGAACGCGTTCGCCGAATTGATTCTGCTCGCAATGGCAGCGTTGTTCCTGGTGAATTTCCCCGCGGTCCTTCTGTTGCCTCTCGGCATCGCTCTGGTAGCAATTCCGGTACTGACGATCCTTTGCGTTCCGCCCTCCAAATCGGGGATGGGGTTCAAAACCGTCGTCTTCGGCGTCGCCGCCATGACCGAAGTCTGGGCGTACTTCCTCTTCCAGATCGTCCACAAGGCGCAATTCGGCCATACCTTCGTTTTCTTTTCCTCATAAGGGGGGGGCGACATGGGCATCGGTTGGGGAGAGGTCGTAGCCGGTTCCGCTTACGTCGCGCTGCTCGCCGTCGCCGTATTGGTGGCGGGCGTCGCGTACGGTTCCGCCAGAAGCAATATCAAAGAGGCCGGCTCGGCTTTCGCTTCCGCCGCCTTCGCGATATTCTGGGCGTTCAAAGGGTATCCGCTCTGCCATGCCGTGATCTCCGGAGACGCGTTCTCCGCAGCTTACTGGTCGTGGTTCGCGAACCGCACGTTCGATTTTTCCTGGGGAGGCTTTGCCGCTTTCTTCGGAATCGTCGGGTCGTGCATGGCGTTCGCGGTCGGATATGCCGTGATCGTTTCGTTGACCGTTTGGAACGTTCCGACCCTGGGTCGGAGCAGAAGCGAACTCAAGATCAACGCCGCGCTCTTCATCGCCGTCCTCGGCCTTGATTACGCATGGTGGTCGAAAGCTCCGGGACTCCTGTTTTAAGACGAGAAACATGCCTATCCATGCCGGCGTTCGCGCTCGGCTCGGAAGGAAATTCGAAATCCCCCGGCAACGGGGGATTTTCTTTTCCCAAAGCTTTTTGACAAAACGTGCCCGTATTTTATATTTCATTCAATTCGCGCCCAAAAAGTGCGTCCTCAAACCAAATTCAAGAAGGGAGTTCCAGATGTTCGATTTTTCAGACGTGATTCCGGTATTCGCGTACGCCGGCTTGCTTCTCGTTCTCCTCACCGGTTTCGCGACGGTCAGTTATTTGGCTTACGCGGAAGGGAAGAGGAAGCGGAGGCGGAGCCGGTACGGACGTTCCGCCGAACCGATTGCCGATTCGTACTTCGTCGACGCCGCATCCGCTCTCGCGGTCGCGGCGTTCCCGGCTTGGGCGGTCCACGGCTTGCCGATGCTTCGGTCGTTTTCCCAGAGCGCCGAAACCCACGCCTTCGCCATGTCGCCGTGGTCGGTCGCGCTCTATTGGTCGGTTTCGTTCGCAATCGGATTCGCGTACGTACGTCTTCTGAAACGGGAATCCCCCGCTTCAACGGTCGGCGTCGCGGTCGCGTTCCTGCTTTCGTTTTTCTGGATCGTATGGGGGTTCGAACCTCTGAACGACCTCTTCGTTACCTAAAACGGTACTTTCATTCGCGCCAAGGCGCGCGCTCTCAAACAAATCTTCGAAAGGAGCGTCCGAAATGGACTTCTCAATCGGTAAAATCGCCTTGGGCGCCGGATTTTTGTTCCTCACGCTCATCGCCGTCTTCCTGTTCGTCATGACCTTCGCCGGCATCGCTTCGAAAGAAGGGGAGCCATGGGATGCCAAATTCGTCGACAAACTCGTGTTCTATCCTCTTTCGGGCCTCGCGGTATCGATGTTTCCGATTTGGATCGCGCACGGATACTCGTTGTTGGCATGGGTGTTCGGGGCTTCCGCCCCGTGGATCCGCGCCGAAATCCTCCCCGTGTCGGCGTACTGGTCGGTAGCGTTCGTCGTTGGCGGGCTCTGGACGGCTTCGCTCCGTTCGGGACGGAAAAATTCGGACAAGGAAAACATGTTCTTCTTCGCGTTCCAGACCGCATGGTTCTTCTTCGCGTATCCGGCGCTTGCCGAAACGCTGTCGTAAGAATCCTTAAACTCAATCTCCCCCGGAAACGGGGGATTTTTTTCGCTTGCGTATTGCTAAAAACCGTTACCATCACATAAGAATTCATTACTTTCATATGGAAAACGGTATTAGTCAAACCGCACAGTGCCGCAGGGCGCTGAAGGCCGTCGGAGTACGTCCGGAATGAGCTTGCAGCGATATTGAGACCGCCGTCCGATCGGGCGAAGCGGATGCCGTGGCGGAGAAAGTCGGACAGACCGTTAAGGACTGCCTCAATTGCCAACGCAGGGTTGCCTCGATGTCAGGTTCCGTGACGGCATTGGGGATGGTGATAAAGACCCGTCGAATGCTCCAGTCGAAACTTTCGAACTTGCCGAAGAAGCCTTAGGCTTTGATGCGGCGCGGATTCTTTTGACAATTCGCCAAAAAGGAAATAATCGCGAGTTAACGGCCAAGGCCGGTACTTTTTCCAATTATGGAATCGTATTTTTGCAAAGCGGATTGCGACGCCTGTCAGTATCCTGACGAAGAGCGTTCCATCTGCATGCAGGCGAGAATCATCTCCGATCTCTGCCAAGAAGAGAGAATTTCCTTCGAAGAAGGGGTCGAACGCTATTCGAAAGCGTTTCGGGAAAGGTTCTGGGAAGCCGGAATCCAAAATCACGACGAGCTCTCCCAAGCCCTCAGGGGGCTCAACCGAAAGGTCTACCGAATCGTCAGGGATCCGTACGACCCGATCCGGGCGACGTTTTTTCCGGCCGGAGTTTTAGAATTGCTCTAAGTTCCGCATTTTTCATTCCGGGCGGCACGCTTTGGCCGCTTCGCATTTTTGATTTTTGAATTACGGGAATTTCGCGTATATTTTCCCCGTTACGAAAGGCGTAAAAGCGGTTATCGCCCGCGAGTCCGAGAAATCGGCGCGCCGAAGGAAGAAACCCGGGAAACCGGGGAGTAGAACCTTCCGAAGTTCCGGCTTCGTAAAAAACCGAAATTGAGATTCGTCCGAGGTGGTACCTCCCAGTATTCGACTGGGCCGCGGCGTGCATTATTTGGCACGTCTTTTTTATGTCCTTCGAACGAACCCGCCTCACGTACGACGAATCCGCCGATCGAATGGCCGCGAAGTTCCGAGCCATGGGACCGCGCAATGCCGATATCGACCGGATATTCGCACACATCGGCAAAGAGTCGGTCAGCATTCTGGAGATTGGATGCGGTGACGGACGTGACGCGATGGAATTTCGGAAACGGACGCCTAACTACCTGGGCATCGACTACTCCGAAGGTATGCTTAAGATGGCTCGCGAATACGTGCCGAACGCCAAATTCCAACTCGCCGACGTGTCGGAATTCGAATTTCCCGAATGACTCGACGGTATCGCCGCGTTCGCTTCGCTCCTCCATTTGCCGCCTGAGAAAGTCCGCTCCGTCGTGAGTAGGGGATACGAAGCGTTGAATCCGGGCTGAGTATTCTGCGTCTCCCTCAAGAAATGATCGGGTTCCGATTCGAAAACCGACGAATTCGGTACGCGGACCTACTTCTACTACGAACCCGAAGACGTCTTGTCATACGTCCCGCCGGGAATCCGTTCCGAAACCGTCGTTACCGAAATCCGCTGACAAACCTTCTTCGAAATTTTCCTCTATAAGTAAACCTGCCCACCCATGTTCCCCCACACCGACCCCAAACAGTCTTTCCCGGCCCTCGAGAACGAGGTGATCAAGTTCTGGAAAGAGAACCGCACGTTCGAACGCTCCCTCGAAATCCGCGAGGATTCCCCGGAATACGTCTTTTACGACGGCCCTCCGTTCGCTACCGGAACCCCGCACTACGGCCACATCCTCGCGGGCGTCATCAAGGACGTCATCCCGCGCTACTGGACCATGCGCGGCCGCTACGTGGAGCGCCGTTTCGGATGGGACTGCCACGGCCTTCCCATCGAGAACATCGTCGAAAAGAAGCTCGGCATTTCGGGGAAGAAAGACATCGAAGATAAAGTAGGCGTGTTCGAATTCAACGAACATTGCCGCGCCAACGTCTTCGGCTACGTCGACGAATGGAAGAAGGTCGTCGAACGCACCGGCCGCTGGGTCGACATGGACAACGACTACAAGACCATGGACCGCGACTTCATGGAGTCCGTGTGGTGGGTCTTCAAGTCCGTCTACGACAAGGGGCTCATTTACGAATCCCACCGCGTCGTGCCGTATTGCCCGCGC
>JBAQKV010000018.1:0-12789 GCA_049301335.1 Patescibacteria group bacterium | reverse complement strand
AGGTCGAGCAGATACGAAAAATCAGGAGCGTCCGGGCGTGCCGAATAGTTCCGAAGGAAATCCGGATTCGCGAATTGGGCCATGCAGAAAACTCCGACGACGCGGATTCCGGCTTCCGCAAGGATTTCGAGGGCCTTGAAAAGCGAATCCCCCGAGTTCGCCAAATCGTCGATGAGGATCGTCGGGACTCCGGGCTTCGGAACGCCCTCGATGACGTTCGCCATCCCGTCCTTTTTGCGGCTCTTGCGAACCACCAGGGCGTTGGTTCTTTTTCCTAAGGAAGCGCCGACTGCCAATACGGCTCAGGAGAGCGGGACCGAACCGAGTTCGACCGTGGCGATTTGGACGTCTCCGATGTCGGAATACGCTTTCCAAAACAATTCCGAAATGAAAACCGCGGCCTCCGAATCGAGAAACAGCCGTCGGAAATCCAATATCCAATCGGTGGGCTTCTCCTTTACGGATTCCGGATTCTTTTTGTCATAGAACGTCTCTTCGCTGCCTCGGACGACGCACGAAGCGGCTACGAGATCGCGCAGTTTCGAGAATTCGCCGGGTTCCAAACGGATTTTACGTACCATGCCCTTACCGTTTGAAATCGAAGAATTCGCCGTCGGTGAAGAATCCCTTGCCTATCGTGGGGCTGATGTCTTCTATCACGAACCATTCGTCCCTTTCGTACACGCGTTCGTGACCGAAACGGTACGGGATTTTCTTCGTTTTTCCCGTATCCGGATCCAAGAGGACGATGCCGAGATTGTTAATACCGAGAAGGAGTTCGTCGGTTCCGTCGCCGTCGACGTCTTTTCCCGATATGGTATGGATGGAGGTCAGGTCCTGCGAACGGAAAGTGCTGCGTTTTTTCAGGTATTCTTCGGACAATCCCCCGCTCAGGTCGTATTTCGCTACGATCTCGAAATCGTCGGAACCCGGTTTTTCACCGACGAAATACAATATGCCGTTATCGCAGCCTATTTGGAAAGTCGGACGGTTCGAAACCTTGTAGAACGCTATGCCCTTGCATTCCTTATGCCCGTCGAGCGTGAGCGCCACCTTGGTCTGGAGCTTGCCTTCAGAATATTTCTGACGGACGACGCGGATGGGGACGATGGTCTTCCCGCTCGCGTCGAGAGTACCTTCGTACAAAGAAATGAGGGAGGGTTTGCCCGAGGCGTCCTTGAATTCCCCGAGTCTCCGCACGAATGCGGGGCGTTCCAGTCCGACGTCGTCCAACTTGATATCGCCGAGAGCGGTGGGGAAAGTGGCGCGGTAAATCGTCCCCTCTTCGTACGTTTCGGAAGACCCGCCGCCGAAATACGGAGTAGTCGCGGAGAAGTAGATCTCGTCGCTGCCGTCGCCGTCGAGATCGGCCAATTGCACGAAATGCAGGAGCGTGCTCTTGTTTCCCTGCAAGCCGTAGTACGGGGTATGGAAAACGTGCTCCTCGCCGGTGTCGACGGACCTTACGAAGAGGTATCCGTTCCCGTGAGTGATCGCTACGAAGACCTTTTTTCAGAGAATGGTACCGGTCGCCATGTCGCGGAACCGGTTCTCCGAACTCTGCATGAGGAGCTTCTTGTCCCCGGATTCGGTGATTTGGAAAATCCTCGCCGGCGCGCCCGGACCGGCCCCGTTCCTTCCTCAGGCGAGGAGGGTCGTGCCTTCGAAGTCGAATACGCGTCTCGGAACGAATTCGTCGCCGAGTCACACGTCGATGAACTTATGGTCCCGAATGAAGGAATCGTCGAATCCCCCGCTTCCCGTTTCCGAAAAATCGGAGAAGGAAAACCGGTATATCCCGCTGTCGACCCCGCCGTACAAAGACTTGAGGATGGTTGCGTAAAAATACGGACCCCCTTCTTCTTTTTCACGCGGCGCGGACGATCCGAAATATGCCAAAGCGCCCGCAGTCGCGAGCGCCATTGCCAAAGCGGCTACGATTACGTACCGTTTCTTATTCATGGAAAAACTGGGTTTCTTTATCCTCCGAGCTTCTTGATCTTTTCGTTAAGGTCCCACCAGATGGCGAAACCGTCGATGACGAACGGACGTACGAGGAGGTTCTCCTTCATGGTCTTCGCGGCGAGCTTGTAGGCTTCGAGGGCTTCCGGCTTCTTACCGGCGGCTTCGAGGTGGCTGCCCTTCGCCATATAGAGGTACCCTTCTCGGATTCCGATGAGCTGGAGCTGGGGATCGTCGAAAGCGGTCTGCCCTGCGGCCTTGAACTTGAGGGAATACGCCTCCTTGAAGAAAGTCGCGCCCTTGTCGTAATCGCCCTTGAGCGCGTAGAGGTTCGCGAGAGCGAAGTACAGCTGTACGGTTCCGAGCCATTTCCCCTCGGTATAGAGTGTGGATTTCTTGTATTCGGTGACGTAATCCTGGAAGTGGGTGATTTCGGTGTCGATGTTCTTTACGATTTCGTCTTCCGGAGTGTTCTGGTAGTGCTGGAAAATGCGCGAACCCTTAAGAAGGGTCTGGCGTTCGTCTTCCTTGAGAGTGTTCCATCCCGGCCACTTGAGGAAGAAATTCGCCTGTCCGCCGAGGATGAGCTTCGGGTCGGCGGGATTCATTTCGCCGCGGACGTATCGGAGGAAATTCGCGGTGATGTTGAACTGGCGGGAAGTCTGGGACTGCTGACGTTTGAGGATGGCGTCGGAAACCTTGAGAACGGAAGCCTTGTCCTTGAGGAACATTTCGCGAAGGACGAACGAAAGGGTTTCCTGCGAAACGATCGGAAGCGACTGGAGCTTGATCGGATCGAAGGCCTTCTTGTTCTTGTACGTGTCGTAGATGTACCCTTCGAGGGTTACGCGGGGATCGAGCGCGAGACCCTGCATGTTGAATTCCGGCTTCATGAGGATCTTTTCCGGAATCGGCGAACCGGCTTCGCGGAGCTTGAGAAGCGAGAGCGAGAGGGTCGCGAGGGACGGGGAATTGGAAGCGAGAGTGAATTCGTCGAGCTTCTTTTCGTCGAAAGTCGTCGGATCGTTCGCCACGCCGGAAAGGTAATCCGAAACCGGGGGAACTACCGGCTTTTCGGCGACTTTCGCCACTTCGGTCTCCTTTACCGCTTCGGCTTCGGTCTTTCCGGTCGAGCCGGAAGGTCCGTTCATCGGAGCAACGCCTCCGTTACGGGAAAAGAGGATTGCCGCGATGACGGCCGCGATGACGATTACGAGTCCTGCGATGAGTATTTTCTTAGAAAGCATGTGACCTATTTTTTAGGGAAATTCGGCGAACGCGGGCGTTCGGGGTGGTAACTGAAAAAAAGGGGTGCGAACCCCCTTCTTCCGACGGCGTTTAGCCGCCGCCTCCGCCGTCGCCGCTACCGCTGCCGCTGTCTCAGCTGGAAGCGTGGTTGCCATGGGAAGAGTGGACGCCCTGTCCGCTGTCGTTCGAAATCGTGCTCGAATGCCCTTCGGCGCTCGGAATCACGTAATCGAGGATATCGTGGCCCATCGCGTCCTTATCGGAAAACGCGAGGCCCACGAGCGCGCCGAAAGCCCCGAGACCGAGAACCTTCTTGCCGGTGATGGCGGCGTCCTCGCTGGTAAGCATTTTGCCTAACTGGCTCGACATGCGAGGAAATTTTCCTTTCTTTTGCATGGAAAACTTGGATGAGAAATATGCATCCCCGTGATGATAGCATTCCGCATCGGAGTGTCAATCGAAAACCCCTTGACTCGGCTTGCCCGAAGGTAAAAAAAATCCCCTTTTTCCAAAGGGGACCGAAGGGCCGGTTTTCAGGCGGTCATTCCTTCTTGCCGAACGCCAAAGCGCAAAAGCCGGAAAAAAGAACGCTGAAGAGCGAGCCGAAGATGATGAGTCCGGTAATCTTGTTGAGGTTCCCATACGCGAATATCGGCAATCCGATGAGGATGGAACCGAGAATCCCGTAGAAAACCCCACTTTCGCTTACCTTGGGACGAAGCAGGGTCACGACGGTCGGAAGGAGCGTCGAAGCCCTGAGCGTTCCGTAAAACAGGAACAGGTAGAGGACGGTAAGTCCCGGAATGTTGGCGATGCCGATGGCGGCGACCGACAACACGACCATGGCCGTCCTCGAATACTTCATGACTTTCGCGTTGTTTTTCCACGTGCCGGTAGAGCCGTTCCTCCTTTCGTAGACGTCGTGGCCGGACATGCTCGAAATCGAAGCGAGATTGCTGTCGAGCGTCGATACCAAACCGGAAAGCAGCATGAACGCGAACGGGACGACCGTCCACGCGGGAAGCAGCGCGAGCACGACCTCCAAGTTGACCTGCGATTGGTTTTTCGCCACGAAGCCCATGCCTGCAGCAAGGAAACCCAGAACCGAAAGGCTCAAGGGAACCAGGGCGAAGAGCAGGGCCCCGTAAACGAACGAACGTTGGACGCCTTCCTTTCGGATGGCGAACGCCCGTTGCCAGAACGACTGGTCCCCGAACGGGCCCGACATGAGCCCGATGGTCGCCGGAATGCCGAACGTCAGGAAAACCGTCAGTCCGTCCCCGGAAAAGAGGTCGGAATAGGTTCCCGTTTTTCCGGTGAAACCCTTCGCGACGACTTCCCAACCGCCCCCCGCCGATACCGTCCAAGGAACGATGAACGCCACCGTCAGGAGCATGACCGCCAAAAGCAGGAAATCGCTGACGATGGAGCCCCTGATCCCCGAATACAGGGTATAGCCGATGGGAATGACCGCGAGAATCACGGTCACGGTCTGGAACGGGATGCCGCTGATGGTGGAAATGATTTTCCCTCCAGCCAACAGCTGGACGGCGAACGAGCAGGTGGCCAAACCCGCGAGCGCGACCAGATAGAGGTTTTGGACCCGTTTGGAATGCCGCTCCTTCATGTATCCCGAAAGGGTGAACCCTTCGGGAAACGCGTTGCGAATCCTCTTGGCGAAGAACGAGAACAACACGAGGCAGAGCACGTTCGGGACGAGGAACCAGAAGAGGCCCACCCACCCTTGCGCGTACGCCTTTTCGGAAGAAACGAACAACGCCGGGGCCCAAATCCATGCCGCCGCTATGGAAAACGACGCGGGAACGGTCCCGATTCCCCTTTCCGCCACGAGGAATTCGGATTTCGTAGCTTCGCCGAACCTCGTAAAGAACCACACGACGGCCGAAACGAGCGCCGCATACGCGAAAAGGAGGAGATACCCCTCCGTTTGGTTGAAAATTTGGATATTCATTTTTGGTCCCTTCCTTTCAAAACATTGGACTGTTCTGAATCATAGTCAACGGTTGGCGTTAGTCAACCGGTGGGACGGCCACGGGGGTTTGCAAATCCGGCAATATGCCTAAACTACGCTCGTAACCCCTGCCGGCCATGCGTACGATCTGTCTCGCGCTCTTCTCTTCGATACTCGTCTGCTCGTGTTCCGCGACGCCGTGGAAAACCGAAAAACCGTCCGGAAACGCGTATTGCGCTTGTGAAGACGGTTCTGGAAAATACGGTCCCCGATGAGAAAAATGCGGAGAGACCCTGAAAGAGAAAATCGGAAAACAAGGATACTACGGCGAACTCGAGATGGCCAAATCCACGGCGTACTTTTTGAAAGACTGCCGGAATTCCCCGTAACCGTTAGCGGAAAACGGCGATTCCGTACGCGGATTTTCCATCTTTCGAATACGTCTCCACGAAAACCCTGGCATAGAAACAGGAGAAAGTGTCGTAACAGGCGAACCTCACCGGTTCGCCTTTTTTCGCGAGTTCGCCGATATTGGCGAGGCCGGTCGAATATTCGCGGGATCCGAGACGGTAGAACGGAAAGGAAATTATCGAATATCCGGAGGAGTACCCTTTTTTCGAAAGGGTTTCCGAGAGCGCTCACAACGTGTCGACGACCGTTCCGTCAGCCGGTTCGGAAGCCCGGTCGTAGGTTCGGTAATCCGTTTTCGCGGAGAATGCCACGGGCGGAATGCCCATTCGGTCTAATACCGGTCGCATGCCGGTGGCAAGGGCGTACGCCGAGAAGCCTTTCGAACGCACGTACGCCGTAGCGATGAGGCTTCTGGAGAGGTCGGCGGCGCCGTCGTGGCAGACGAATACGTAGGTCTTGGTTTTATCAAAGGCGACCTCGTCGTTCACGATCGCCCGGTATTCGACGTTCTTCGCCCCCTTGAAACGGGCGGAAGTGGCGAATTCTACCGGAGTCCGGAGATCGACGATTTCGTATTTGGGGGAAATTTTTCCGTTTTCGAAAAGCCCGGAAAGCGGCAATTCGTATTCCCCTTTCCGTATCGATTCGAGGGTCGCGGCGTCATTCGGTACCTTTCCGGAGGAAAGGTACCTGCTCCATACGACGTTGTTGTTCCTCCCTATCGAATACGCGATCTCCTCCTCGAGCTTGGTATCCGAGAATTTCCCTCCGGTTCCGGACACCTCCAAGTTCGCGACGAGGGTCGAAAAGGGAACGTCGGAACCCGAAGCTCCGTACTCCCCCGCCCGTTTGGCCAAATCGGTACGGAGCCGGTCCATGGGGGAAAGGCTCGTTTCGGAAGCGGAAAATGCGAAATACGCGGAGACGGCGAGAATGGCGGCGAGAGCCCCGACTCCTGAGAAAAACGTTTTCGGATTCGAGTACCTGAGATGCCGGACCTGCCCCGCGATGGAAGCCAGGGCCATGGCTATGAAACCGGCCGCCACGGCGACCATCGCTCCGGCGTTCGAAATAAGCCCCACGCCCCCGGAAATCAACGGACCGGGAACGGCGTACGTTTCAAGCGGAAGCGCTACGGAGAAAGCCAGCGCGAATACGAGCAGGAAAGAGGGCATGGTTTTATCGGGAAGGTTTTTCGGTCTTATTGGAGGCGCGTTCGTCCAACGCCTTCACGATCCTTTCGAACCTTTCGCGAAGAGCTCGCGTCTGGACGTACGAAAACAGCGCCTTTACCCGGGATTCGCAGTACGGACGGCGGTCTGCCGGAAACGGACTACAGGAAACCGACGGGGAATCGGGATTGTCGAGAACGGCGGATCTGGCGGCCAAAAGGATCGGATCGGACGTTTTTCAGGAAAGCGCGGATTCCAGATCGGCATCGAAGAACGATTCGGGAGATTTCCGGTATTTTTCGAACTCCCGCCCTACCCTTTCGCATTCGGGACGCACAGCGTCGGGAACTCCGGAACAGACCGCGGTTTTCAAGACGGAAGCGCGGTACAGGGCGTTGTCGACGACGCAGTCGGACTTCGAACAATGGGAATTCGAGATTTCCGAAAACTTCGCGTCGTTCGAATTCCGGCAGTCTTTGCGGTTACGCTCGAAGACGAGGGCGTCGCAGTTCGACGGGGAATGGGATTGCGAAGCTTCGAGCTTCGCGCTTTCGCAATATTCGGACAACGGGGTCGTGCCGCGGACGACGGAAACGTCCGAACAGGCGATCGCGAGCTTTTCGCCGTCCAAGGATTCGAACGCCGAATCGAGCCTTCAAGAAAATCAGGAACGGGAGAGCCGATCCCCTACCGCGGCGCTTCGTGCCGAAAGGGCGGCGTAATCGCCCTTCTCAAGGGGCGGGGAAAGGTAATCCGCCACGGGAGCGAACGACGCGACGTGGCCGTCAGGCTGGACTTCGACGTCGTAAGCGAAGGAAAGGTATTCCCAATTCCATGCCAAAACGGCGAAAACTGCCGCGGCCGGAACGGCGAGTGCGGCAGTTTTCTTCTTGGAAAACCCTGGAAAGACTATTTTCACCCGTTTACGATTTTCTTACAGAGGTCGCGGTCCCGGAGCTCGGAAATCTGGTCACAAAGCGCGGGGTTCTTGGATTGGATGGCGCTCTCGAGGATGGCCTTATTCCCCTTGGCGGAAGCCTTCTGTACGCAAGCGTTCTTCGTCGCCGCGTCGGCGATGATCTGGCAGAGGGATACGTCGCCGGATTTTTCGATTTCCTCGGCGACTTTCGTTCCGTAGCAGTAATTGAGGTTCGCTCCAGCCAATCCGGAACAGGCAGCGGCTACGCGGTCCTTCGGCGTCGCGGCCTTCGCGGCCTGGGCGAGGCGTTCTTGGGTCGCCTTGTAATCCGCGGTCGCGCGGGCTACCATATTGGTTTCCGTCACCTGCTTCTTGTCGTAACATTCTTTCTTCACCGCTTCTTCGCGAATTTTTTCGCACGTACCGAAATTCAGAAGGTACTTGGTGACCTGGGCCGCACAGATTTGGCGGTTCCGTACGCGGGTGACCTTGTCGCAGGAGGCGTAATCGTTGTCTTCGGTTCCTTTCTTATAGTTCACCACGTCCTTGCACGTCTGAATCTCCGTAGGAGACGCGAGCTTGTCGCAATTCTTCTCTTCGGTCGAATTCAGTACGGCCCCCACTTCCGAAGACGCTCCGGAAAGAGAAACCGTCTCGAGACCTCCGGAAGAAGTGGTTATTCCTTCGTCTTCCACCACCGTCGCTCAGGAGCGGTAATCGGGAGCCTGGGTTCCCGTAGTTTCGGAAACCTTGGGCCCTTCGTCTTTCTGTCCCCTCTTCCACGTACAGGAACTGAGGACGAAAGTCGAACAGAGAAGGATCGCGATTACCGCGGACAATTGCTTTTTCATGGGATTCGGAAGTGACTGGATGGATTATTTCGAGAAGACCTTCATGCCCGAGGTCATCATCGCGCCGTTGTATTCCATTACGAACGATGCGGTTTTCGTAGTCGAACGGAGTTCGGACACGTCGTTGGCATCGGTTTGGAAACATTTCTTCCTGCCGGCGAGCGCGTATTGCGCCGAGGAGGTTCCGGTCGATTTCGGGGCCTTCTTTCCGGAGACCTTGCAGACGTCGCCGACCGCGGTGACGTCGATGAGGACGAACCTGCGCAACATGGCGAAGTCGTATCTGGACGCTTCGGCTTCGGTACAGGATTTCGCGTTGGTCGCCACGTAGCTGTCGCTTCCGAACGGACACTCCCAATTCGAAGGCTTCATGCTGCCTCCGATGGTATTCGCCGAATAGAGGCTGCCGAACCAATACAGCTGGTTGGCGAGGTCCCCTTCCGACGTATTGCTTATGTCGTAGACCTTCGCGCCGTCGTAACTGATGAGGCTTCCTTCCGCGTATCCCGCACCCACGACGTTGGTGACGTTCGGGGAAACGAAGATGTTTCCGCCCTTGCTCTGGTCGGCATCGTCACGGAGGACGACGAGCGCGAGCATGGAATTGGAATCGCCGTAGTAGAAGTCGGAATCGATGAAGGCGTTGCCCCCCTTGATGATGACGGTCTTCTTTCCGGTGATGCCGAATTTGCGGTAACCGGAAGCGGTGCCGGTAGCGTGGCCCTTGAAATTGACCATGCAACCCTTGTTTCCGTTAATGGCGGAACCGCTGAGTTTGGAGAAGTCGTAGAAGTACAGGTCTTTCGTGAGATCCGTCACGTTGACTACGCAATTGCTGCCGTTGTCGGAAGCCAGTCACCGGGTCATGGACTCGACGTTTTTGCGGGTGTTGGTCTTGAATTGGTTCTTATCGATGGTCTGCGTATCGACCGCGACACCGGATTCGAGAGCCTGGAGCCCGTTCCTTCCGGAATTGGCGATCTGTCCGCTCGCGGCGAATTTCTGGCTGGAAGTGAGGGTTCAGAGTTCGGAAGCCGGAACCGGCGCGCTCTGGTAATCGAACGCCATGATGCCGGAATTCACGCCGAGGTTCTTCGTATTGTATCCGGTAGTCGAAAGCACGGAAGGACATCCGGCCGAAGAACATATGAGGTTGTTCTTATCCGGAGCCCAAGGCATGTATCCGGTGAAGCCTATTTTTCCGAAGCCGAGTCAGTACGAGTTCACCCGGATTCCGATGCTCTTGGTCACCGAGCTGTTTTTCGGAACGGATTGGAATCCGCTCGGGAAACCGAACATTACGGAAAGCTTGTTGAGCGAACCTTCGGAAAGGGCCGCGTAGTCGCCGAGATCGCCCCTGACGGAAAGGTCGGCGAATCCGGCGAGGTAGTTCTCGTAGCGGAGTTCGAAACCGTATTTGGCCGGTGCGAAGTCGTATTTGATGGAATTGTTCTTGAACGTGAGGGTCATGTCGTGCCACGAACCTTCGGTAAGGTCGTTCCAATTCTTCGACGGCGTGATTTCGAGCGCCGGCTTGAATCCGAGGTACTGGTTGATCGGGGAATTGGTAGCCAGCTCGCCGCCGAGGGAACGGCTGTAAACGGCGTTGGTATTGGCACCCGTACAGACGTAGCCGGTGGGGCACCCTTCGGCGTTGGGAGCTGAGAGGGCGTTGCTGAATTTCACCGTCTTCAATTTGATCGTGTTCCTCGTGAGATCGGGGTAGCCTTCCCGAGTGGGAACGGCGCTGCGTACCTGGAGGTAGTAATTGCCGTTCGCGCGGGTGCTCGATCCGACGTATACCCTCGAGGTCGAATTCCCGTCGGAGCTCGGCGCCCAAATTCCGTCGTCCCAATTGTACCATACCGCGCCGTCCCGAACGTCGCCGGCAGGGTACGCGGACTCGTTTCCGAGGAACGAAGCGTTGTTTTCGAATCCCCAGTCGGCACGGATTTCGAGAAGTCCCGGAATCGGGCGTACGACGTTCCCGTTCGCGTCTTCGAGGTGGATCGAGTAGGTATAGGTATCTTCGAGGTCCGCGACCGTGTCGCCGAAATTCGCACGGGACGAATTGAGGGAAACGTCGCCTACGACGGTAGCGATGGTAGAGGGAATGATTTCGATCCTCTGGTCTTTCGTCACGGCGTTTCCGGCGTTGTCTTCGAGGGTGATCTTGATGTTGGCGACGCATTTTCCGTCTCCGTTCGCGTCACAGGAAGCGTTGACGAACCTCGCCAAATCCGCGAAGGAAGTGGAATATGGCGCCGTAGCGGCCGGCTGGTCGAGATAGTCGGTTTTCGAGCCGCTTTCCGGAGTCCAGGTCATTGAAAAATCCTTGAATCCCGACGAGCCCGCGGCGTCGGTCGGATTCTGGATGGCGTAGGAATAGTTCGCGATCGCGCGGAGTAGGATCGGATCGCCCACGGTGAAATTGGGAGCCGTGCCATCGAATACGATGGTCGCGCTCGCCGCCGCGCTGACGTTGCCCGCGGCGTCTTTCGTCCAAGCGTAGACGGTCTTGGATCCCTGAGAAGACGTGCACCCGAAACTCGAACTGGTAAGGTCGAACGCCTTGGTTCCGGGAGAGGTTCCCCAAGAATCCCATCCCGAAGCGGAAGCCGAGGGGGCGGTCGAATTACAGGAGAAGTACGCTCCGGCGACTCCGGAACCCGGAAGGGTGTCGGCGGCCGTGAATTGGAGGGTGACGTCCTTGGTGTACGTGTACTGGTTGGAGTCGGTACCGGCGGAACCGTCTGCCACGTGGCCGGTGGCGTTGCGTTTCTTGCCGACGATTTTGAAATTGCTTACCGTCGGCAAGGTGGTGTCGATGTAGTACTGGACGGAGAGTGCCGGAGAACAGTTCGCCGCCATGTCGCAGGCGCGGACCTTGGCTACGGCGCCAGCGCCGGATGGGATATTGCAAGTGAAGGTCGCGGTGGTCGCGGTCGTTCCGGTCGACCAGCTCGCCCCGTTGTCGCAGCTGTATTGGATGCCGCCGTAAGGTGCGCCGCCGGTATCGAGACTGGAAGCGATACCCGTTACGGTAACGGGCTGGTTGGTCCAGGTCGACGGGTTTACGGAGATGGACGAAATCGTCGGCGCCTGGTCGTCCCAACACCAACATCCGGAAGTTCCGGCCGGACTTACCGTACCGGAAATCTTCGCCTTGCTTTTCGGTTCGCCGTTTCCGACTCCGTCCGGAGAACAGTTGGAGACGACGGTCTGGTTCGTTCCGGGAACGGATTCGTCCGGAGAGTACCAGGAAATGTTTCCGGTCGTGGCGTTCTGGCATTCGTACCAACCGGTGCCGATGCTTTCCGGAATCGGAGGCGGAGGCGAGAGCTTCTTGATCGAGAAGTCGTTGGAATCGGTACAACGCTGGTCGGCGGTTCCGTAAAATTCGCAAATCCTCATGGAAAGGACCGTAATCTTGTCCATGGTAGGAACGAATTCGTAGCGGAGAGGCGCGGATTCGGCATCGTAGGCGGCTCCCGAGCGGATGGGGTTTCCGTCGACGTCCGCGAGGAAGCGCATGTCTCCGTGGTCGGTCCAGTTGGTGTCGGTGACCGCCGCCCCGGTAATGTTGCCGGAGGCGTTGGCGTTATATGTGCGGGTCCTGAGCAGGATCTTGCGGAGCGAGGGTCCGCCGCGGTCGGAAAGGCCGCATCGGACGGTTCCCTGGTACGGGTAGGTAAGTGGGCGTACGTCGTTCATGAAATTGTCGCACGTCAAAGTGGGTGCCGGCGGATCGAAACCGTCCATTCTCTTTCGAGGTCCGACGCAGATGGAAACGTTTCCGGCCTCGTCGGTCACTTCGACCTGCGCGGACGATCCGAGCGCCGATTGGACGACGGTATTGCTATCCGCGTTGTTGAGGTCGTAGAGGGAAGACGGGTACAGCTGGGGCCACCACGATTTGGAAAGTCCGCTCTCGGAGTCGGAAGCGAACACCCGGATATCGCGGAAATTCGGCGCCTTGGCCGGGATGAACGGCAAAATGCCCGGATCGGAAACTCCGGGAACCCAAGTATTGTTTCCGTCGTATTTCCAGTCTCCGCAAATCGGCGGGGTATTGTCGATTTTGAGAGTGGGAGACGTACAGGTAATGCTGCCCGATCAGGAATTGCAGACCTTGTTGGATCCGTCGGCGTGGAGCGTAACGCTGCACGTTCCGTCGTTGAGGACGGTACACGTCTGGACCCCCATGGTCTGTCAGCCGCCCGGACAAGTTCCGTGGCTGTGGCTGAACTGGAC
>JBAQKV010000017.1:0-9946 GCA_049301335.1 Patescibacteria group bacterium | reverse complement strand
CACAACCGCCGCTACTACGTCGAATCCGACCCGGTCGTTTCCGATGCCGAATACGACGCGCTTTTCAAACTGCTCCAGTCGCTCGAGGAGAAATTTTCCGACTTCGATCCCGCTTCGCCGACCAATCGCATCGACGTGCTTCTGTCGCGCCAGTTCGAGAAGGGCGAACACCGGTACCCGATGATTTCCCTCGACAATACGTACGACGCGGACGACCTTTCGGATTTCGAAAAGCGCATCCGCAACATCTTGAAAACCGAAGAGGCGCTCGCGTACGATATCGAGCTCAAATTCGACGGTCTCGGCGCTTCGCTCACCTACGAAGGCGGCAAGCTCGTCCGCGCGCTGACCCGTGGAAACGGCCGCGAGGGCGAAGACGTCACGGTGAACGTCATGACCGTGAAGAACGTTCCCAAAAACATCCCGTACAAGGGGTTTCTCGAAATCCGCGGGGAAATCATCCTCCCGCACGAAGCGTTCCGCCGAACGAACGAAGAGCGCCTCCTTTCCGGGGAAAAACTTTTCGCCAATCCGCGCAATGCCGCTTCCGGCAGCCTCCGCCAACTCGACTATAAAATCACCGCCGAACGCGGACTCCAGTTTTTCGCCTACTCGTCGCCGGTTTTCGAGGAATCGGGCGCGGATTTTGACATCGACACCTATCGGGAGTACGTCGCGAAACTCCACGAATGGGGCTTCGAAATCACGCCGTACCTCCACTTCGCCGAAAATCTCGAATCGCTCCTCGCCGAAATCGGCAAACTCACTGATAACCGCCCTTCGTTCCCGTTCGACATCGACGGATTGGTCGTGAAGCTCGACCGCCTCGACCTTTGGCGCGAACTCGGAACCACCGAACACCACCCGCGCTACGCCATCGCCTACAAATTCCCGCAGGTCCACGTGCGTACCAAAGTGTTGGACGTCGAGCATTCCGTGGGGCGTTCCGGTGCGGTCACGCCGGTGGCGCATCTCGAACCGGTGGGCGTCACGGGCGTCACCGTCCGCCGCGCGACCTTGCACAACTACGAAGAACTCGCCGCCAAAGACGTGCGCATCGGAGACCACGTCTTCATCATCCGCGCCGGCGAAGTCATTCCGGAAGTCGTATCGAGCATCGCCGAAACCCGTGACGGAACCGAAAAAGTCGTAGAAGTCCCCAAGGTCTGTCCGAGCTGCGGCGCGACGCTCGCCAAAGACGAAGGGAAGGTCGCGGTGTACTGTCCCAACCGCCTCGAATGCCCGGCCCAGACGTCCGGCTCGCTCAAGACCTTCGTCAGCAAACACGCGGCCAACATCGACGGGATAGGGGAGAAGGGAATCTCGCTCTTTCTCGAAAAGGGGTTGGTCACTGATTTCGCTTCGATCTACCGCCTTCCGTTCCGTCGCGAAGAAATTTTGGAACTCGAAGGTTTCGAAACCAAAAAAACCGACAATCTCATCCGCGAAATCGGCAAGAGCCGCTCGATGGATTTGGCGAACCTGCTCGTCGGCCTTTGAATTCCCGAAGTCGGACGGAAAACGGCGAAGACGTTAGCCCAGTACGTCGCCGGGAAAATTCCGGAGGACGCGAGGGTAACCGACGGTGCGGAGTCTTCGGAATCCGAATCCGCCGAATCGTTCCCGAGCGCTCCGGCTTCCGCTTCCCAAGTTTCCCTTTTCAATGACTCGGAAGGGGGTGAAACCGTGGAAAAGCAGGACGCCCAGCCTGCCAAGGCGTCCGAATCCCGCGTCCGCGGCGAAGATCTGCTGGCCATATTCGCGGAACTCGGCTCCGAAGAACTCCAGAACGTCGACGACGTCGGGCCGAGCACCGCGGAAAGCGTGGTTTCGTATTTCGAAGAAAACCGCGATTCGCTTTCCGAACTTTTCAAAGAGCTCGCGCCTACCGTTCCCGAGGCGAAAAAAGTGGGGAAACTTACCGGAAAATCGTTCTGCGTCACCGGAAGTTTCGAAGGGGTTTCCCGTGACGAAATCCACGCGTTCGTCGAATCGCACGGAGGCGAAGTCCGCTCGTCGGTATCGGGGAAACTCGACTATCTCGTCGTGGGTTCCGACGCCGGGTCGAAACTCGAAAAGGCGCGGTCCCTCGGCGTCGCCGACATCGGTCTCGAAGAACTCTACGCGCTCGCCGAATAACGCGGGCATCAAAAAAGGCGGCTACCAGCCGCCTTTTTTCGTTTTCGAAGGCCAAAACCCCTTGGGTTTCGGCAGAGCATCCTGAGCGCACGCGCCTTTTTTTCAGGATACGTCGCGATGCGTTCCCGATATGACGGACCCCGCTTTCGAGGCCGTATTTTCCCGAAGGTTTCCAGAAGCGTTTCCGGGCGTCATGAGGGGCTTCGGTTTGGGCGTGGCTTCTTCGAGGGTCCAACCGAGCTTCCATCATCAAGGCGGGGTGTCTTTCATGAGAAAAAAGAAAAAATAGGCGCGAAAAATATTCCGAAATACGGGAAACGCAAGAACGTTTTGAAAAACCGGTTCCAACCTTGCGGGGAACCGGTTTCCCGGAGCGTCTAAGCGGGTATTCGCTGAACCATTTTCGACTGCGTATTCGGGTTTCAGAGGGCGATGCCCGATTCCTTCGCGGCTTTTTGGGCCGCGAGGATGGCGGTAACCGCTCATTGCGCTTTCTCGTTGAAAGAAAAGTTCGGTAATTTGGTCACGCCGTTGGCCGTCACCCCTTCGAGACCGCTGACCGGTTGCCACTTGTTCTTCAACGTCGGATCCGAGGGGTTCGGCGAATCGAGCCAAGACCAGGATTTCGTCTGCGAATCGAACCGGAACGAAGCGCCGTACCCTCTCGTGAACGCGCTTCCTTCGGCAACGAACACGTCGTCTCCGTAAGGAGTCAGGCTTTTCACGACGTTCCGCTGGAGATCGAAGAGTTCTTTTTCTTTCCCGGCGGTTTCGGCTGCTTGTTTTCTGGAATACTCCGCTATGGCATCGGCCACCGCCTTATCCTGCCTCTGTTTTTCGGCAGGGGTCTTTTCGCCCGATTTTTCTTTTTCCGGCGATTTCGCGGATTTCTGATTTCCCGGCGCCTTCGCGACGGCCTCCTGTTTCTTTTCCCCTACGAACGCCCTCAGGGCGTTCAGGGTATTGGTTCAGAACCGTCCGTCCAATCAGGAATGCCCTTCGCCCTTCATTCCGAGCGCCGTTTGCATTCTCCGTACGTTCTCCTTCGTCGGGTTTGCCAAAAGCATCGGAAGCGCGGCTTTCGCATTAGGATCTTTGCTTTTCAGGATGAGTTCGTCGATTTCTTTCTTATTCGCGGCTATGAATTCTTTCGATATCCTTTCTTCCCGATCCAATGTGGATTCGACCACCCTTATGGTATTCGGTACTGCGGGAGCGACGGGTTTTTCCACGGTTTCCGCCGAAGGCGTCCGCGGCGTCTCGCGAGACGGATCGTCTTTCGGGGCAACCGGAGGCGGAACCTCTTTCTGCGCTCAGACTGAGGCATGGACGTCTTCTTTGAGCGCGTCGGTCTTGGTCTTCGTGTCGGCGGCGACCATTTCCACTTCTTGCCGCCTCGTTTCGGCTAATCTCTCGACGTTCCGGAGGTAGGTGACCAGAACGTACGAGAGTTTTTCATTCTTCATGTTCGCCGGAGTTCGGGGATCGTCCAAATCCTGCTCGATTTCTTCGCGGGTTCTCGGAACTTCCAGGAGCGTCAATTCGGCCTCTGCCGAACGCTTCATGACGTCGAGCCTGAAATCGTTGATTTTTCCAAGTACGACCGGATCTTTGGTCCGTTCGTACTTATGGAAGAGGTCGTTCGCTATTTGGAGGTCGAATTTGTTCGGCGCCGACCATCAGAAGGTGCTCAGGCCCTCCGGGCGGAGACCGGTGCCCGATTTTCCGCTATCGAACCCCATGCCCGATATGTTTCAATCATTGAACGATTCAAATGGCATACTTGCGTTTTATAAATGATCTTTAGTATTTTCACATAAAAAATAAACTACGTCAAATCCTGGGGGTCTACGCGAAAAAACGTCGGGACCGAATCGGTGCCGACGTTTTTTCGAATAAGAGAAATTACTTGGGAATGCTTTGGACGATCGGAGAGGGGGCGTTCGGATCCTTGAGCGGGATTCCGAGTTCCCTCGAACGCTTTTGCGCCATGAGGATCGCGTTCACGGTTTCCTGGGTGCTTTCGTTGAATCCGAATCCGGATAATTTGGTCGTTCCGTTCACGGTAGCCTGTTCCAATCCGGAAACCTTGTGCCAGCTGCTCGATTTCATTTCGTCCGGATTGTTGAACGAATTCCAGAGCCATTCGCCGTTCTTCGCGTCGAACTTGAAGAATACCGCGCCGGCGAAACCGTCCTTGAGGAATTTGGTATCGACGACGTACGTGCCGTTGCCTTCGGATTTGAGGTTCGCGAGAGTTTTTTTCTGGAGCGCGTCGAGTTCCTTTTCTTTTACGGAACGCTCCGCCTCGGCCTTTTTCTTCGCTTCTTCCTCTGTGGCCTTCTTGCGGTCTTCCTCGGCCTTTTTTTCTTCGTCCTCCTTTTCCTTTTTCGATTTCGGTTTTTCGGCCGTTCCCGGTTTCTTCGTCTCGGCAACGGGTTTTGCTTCCGGTTTCGAAGTCCCTTCGGCAGGCTTTTTCCCTCCCGCTTCCGCATATTTTTTCAAAGCGGCGAGAGTGATTTTTCCGAATCGTCCGTCCGCACCCCCAGCGACGCCGGCCTTGAGACCTATTTCGGCTTGGAATACGGTCACGTTTTCCTTCGTCGGCTTGTCGAGAAGACCGGGGAGGGTGGTTTTAGCGTTTCCTTCCGGGATTTTCGCTATGAGAGCGTCGATTTCGGTATGGTGCTCCTTGATGAACTTCGCGGATTTGAGTTCTTCCGCGGAGGTTTCGACTTCCTTGGCCTTCGCTTCCTGTTTCGAGGTTTCTTTTCCGGCAGGCTTCGCCGGAACTACGACGGTTTCCGATTTCGGTGCGGCAGCGGGGAGTTCGGCCTTGAGTTTCGCAGCGGAATCCTTCGCTTCGACGGTTACGGCCGCCTTTGCGGCGTCGCGCTCCTTGGAGAGCTTCTCGACGTTCTGAAGATAGGTTACCAAAACGTAGGAAAGCTCGTCGTTGGCCTGGGCCTTCGAAACCTGTTTTTCCTTCATTTCGGCTTCGATTTGCGTACGGGTTCGCGCCGGAGTGAGCTTGGAAATTTCCGCTTCGGCCGCGCGCTTCATGACGTCGAGCTTGAGCGCGTTGATTTTTCCGAGAATCTGCGGGTTTTTCGGATCTTTCGAAAGTTCTTCGAAAAGGTCGTTCGCGGTCTGGAGATCGAACTTGTTCGCTCCGTTCCAGGCGAACGGTTTGAGGCCTTCCGAACCGGGGAGGGGGGCGGAGGTCTCGGGAGTCTTGTCGGTAGTCATGGTTCCGGGATACGGGAAATACTCCCCCATTTTCCCATATTTTTCGAAGTCCGTCAAAAAACCGCCCGGATTACGGGCGGTTTCGGTCGCTTCGGACATTCGTTACTTCGTTCCCCCAAGGGCGCCCGTTTGGCTTTTTCCAGCAGGTGCCTGAACGTCGGCGCTCGCTGCGGCAGCCGGGGCCGGCTTGGCGGCGGCTTCGATCTTCGCCTTGTCGGACAAGGTGGCCGTTGCCTGCGGAACTTCTCCGGCCTTCGCTTCCGGTTTCGGCGGAGTTTCGGCCTTCGCGTCGGCCTTTTTTTCAGTCTTTCCTTCTTCAGGTTTTCCGTCCTTTCCCGCTTCCGGCTTGGCCGCCGGTTTGTTTGCCGCAGCCGCTTCGGTATCGGTCGCGGTTTTTTCCGCCTTCGCGGGAACCTTGAGCTTCTGTCCTACGAGGATGTGGTCCTTGTCCTTAACTCCGTTTTCCTTTACGAGCGCGTCGACGGTGGTTCCGTGTTCTTTGGCGATTTTCGTGAGGTTGTCGCCTTTCTTTACGACGTATTCGGCGGTTTTCGGAGCTTCCTTCGCTTCCGGCTTCGCAACGGCTTCCGAAGTCGGTTTGGAGTCCGCCTTCGGAGCGTCGGCGGCCTTGCCGTCCTTTCCCGCTTCCGGTTTCCCCGCAGGAGCCTTCGGTTCTTCCTTCGCTACGGGCGCCACGGGCTTCTGTTCGATTCCGACGGTGGCTTCGAGCTTCGCTAATTCCTCCTTGGTCGCGTCCTTCAGGCCTTCTTTGGAAGTTTCGTAGTTGGTCTTGAGGGCTGAAATCTGCGCGTCGAAACGGTCGAGGACCGTCTTCATCTCGTTGTATGCGCCAAGATCGGACTGGTACTGCTGCAGGGTATCCATGCTCGCGTTCGCGTCCGGCGATTTCGGCGCCTCTTTGCGGTTGTTCTTGACGAAGTCTTTCATTCCTTCGAGATTCAAGTCGTTGGCAGCGCGCAATTCCTCGATCTTGAGGACTTTGTCCGCGTTGATGTTCGCGAGACGGTCGGTTCCTTTCTGGACTTCGTATTTATTTGCGGATTCCATACGGTTCGGGGGAGGGTATATTGGGTTTTACCCGCCAATCGTACCACGTCTTTTTTTTCGGGGCAAAAAAACCGCCCCCTTTTCGGGAAGGCGGTTTTAAATTGGCGGCAGTTGGCGGTCGGACCCTTTGCTTATTTCGCGGCGAGAGCCACGATGAGCCCGATGGCCGAGAGGACCATTCCGATGAGCCAGAAGCGCATGACGACGGTTTCTTCCGCCCATCCGAGCGCTTCGAGATGGTGGTGGAACGGCGCGATGCGGAACACTTTCTTTCCGTTGCGGAGCTTTTTCGAAGTGATTTGGATGATCACCGAGACGATCTCGAGAACGTATACGCCGGAGATGATGGCGAGCGTGAGAAGGGTGTCGGTCATGAGCGCCATGATGGCCAGGTTCGCCCCGAGCGCGAGCGATCACACGTCGCCCATGTAGAATTTTGCCGGCTTGATGTTGAACCAGAGGAAGGCGATGATTCCGCCGACGATAAGGAGGCAGAGCGCCGAGAGGATGAAGAGCCCCTTGTCGTAACAGATGAACGCGTAGACCGCGTAGTTCATGAGGAGGAGTCCGCCCGCGAGCCCGTCGAGCCCGTCGGTGACGTTGACCGAATTGGCCATGGCCACGATGACGAACACGAAGAACGGAAGGTAGAGGTACCCGATGGAGACCATTCCGAAGAACGGGATGTCGAGTCCGGTACGTCCGAGCTTGAAATGGAACCAGTACGCCCCGATCGCGCCGAAAAGAAGGAGCAACGCCATCTTTACGCGACCCGAGAGGCCTTTGGTGCGGCCGATCCCACGGACGTTGAGGTAGTCGTCCACAAGCCCGATCGCGCCGACGGAAGCGAGCGTGAAGAGCGCGAGGTAGGTTTCTTTACGTTCCCAGAGCGAGAACCGGATGTCGATATTTAGAAACTCCTTCCAAAACGGGGCGAATTCGCGAAGCACGACCGACGCGATCACGAGAATGGCTACGGAGAGGATGATGACGCCTCCGCCCATGGTGGGGGTTCCCGCTTTCGCTTTGTGGAGTTTGGCGAATTCGGTCGCTTTCCCCACGAGGGCTTCTTCGCGGATGGACTTTCCGAGCTTGTATTTCCAGAGGAGCCGGATGTACGGAGGAATGAGGATGAACGTCAGGAGGAACGAGACGATCAGATAGGAAAGGAGGGGGACGACGTGGTTCATTTGCAGGCGGGAAAAATCGACCCAAGTATATGCCGATGCCGTCGAAAGCAAGGCGGGAAGCGGACAACCTCGCCAAATCATAAGAAACTTTGAATCCTAATTCTAATTGGGTATACTTTTCATACTTTCTATAACCAAAAGACAACATGGGCGAACACCATCACGCGGCCGGTTGCGAAATGAAGATGCACGGCAGCGTCGTCGTCGGCACCAAAGGGCAGGTCGTCATCCCCAAAGACGTCCGGGAAGAATTGGATATCAAATCCTGAGACACCCTTTTCGTCATTACCAAACACGGAAAAGCCATCGGCATGATCAAGGCCGACGACATTCCGGCTTTCATGGAATTCATGAACCGCGAAATGTCCGCCCACGCTCCCGAACCGGAAACCCGCTAACCGTTAAATGAATAATTTCCCCCTTATGAACGCGTCCAAAACCATCGCATCGACCCTCGCGCTCGCGCTCGCGCTTTCCTCTTGCGGAAAGGCTGCCGAAACCGTCGTCGAAACCCCGAAAAAGACCGAATTCCTCTTCGAGACGAAGAAGTTTTCCGAATTCCCGAAAACCGCCGTCGTCGAGAAAATCGGCCGCATCGTCGGTTCTTCCGCCGTAACCGTAACCTCCCAGGGCGTCGGCCGCATCGAATCCGTCCTCGTTAAAGAAGGCGCCACCGTCAAGAAGGGGCAGGTCATCGCCCGCCTTTCCGATACCGTAGCGAACTACGGCATCAAGCACGAGCAGGCTGCGAACGGCATCGACACCGTCGACGCCAACGTCGATTCGACCAAGATTTCTTTGGACAAGGCCGTATCCGATGCCGAAATCGCCCTCGACCGCGCGAAGATCGACTATGAGCGTACCGTTTCCGATTCTGAAAAGCAGCTCGAAAAGGCCCAGCGCGATACGGAAAAGACTTCCGTTTCTTCCTCGGGTTCCGACGCCCAGGCTTCGCTCGCCAAGGCCCAGCTCGACTACGAAAACCTCAAGGCTTCCAACGCGAAGACCGTCGAGAACTTCGGCCCGTCCTACCGGGTCATGCTTTCGGACCTTAAGAAACTCGTTTCGAGCGCGATGTTCGATTCCGACAAGCTCCTCGGAATCACCGAACAGAACCGCGCGTACAACGACTCCTTCGAAGCGTACCTCGGCGCCCGCGACGCGTCGATCCTTCCCCGCGCGCAGTCCGCTTATGCCAAGGCGTACGACGTTTCGCGCTTCCTCGATTCGAAAATGGACGAAACCGTCACTACCGACAACGTCGTTTCCAAACTTTCCGACCTCGCCGGACAGTACTCGGTCGTCAGGGCGCTTCTCGACGCGAACGTCCGCCTTTTGGAAAATTCCATCCCGGCGACCACGCTCACCCAGTCGTCCATCGATGCCCAAATCGCCACGTACAACGGTTACAAGGCGTCGCTTTCCGGTCTTGAGAACGCGTTCGTCTCGTTCAAGAACTCCGCGACCTCGTTCCTTTCCAATTACCAGAATAACGAAGCGTCGGCCCTTGCCGGAATCGACGTCCAGCGTAAGAATCTCGCCACTGGCGAATACGACGCGAAGATCGGATTCGAACGCGCGAAAATCGCGATAAACGCCGGCATCGAAACCGCCGCGCTTGCCGTCCGCACTGCAGAACTGAACCTCGACAACGCCACCAAGAACCGCGAGACTACCCTCCGCAAACTCGAAGTGAGCCGCTCGGACGCCGAACTGCAGCTCAAACAGGCCAATACCGAGCTTTCCAAACTCCAGATCGTTTCCCCGATCGACGCCACCGTCGTGAAGGTCGTCGCCCAGGTCGGGCAGGACGTGAATGCCGGAACTTCCGTCGTGGAAATCTCCAGCCGGAATCCGGAAGTCCTCATCGACGTCGATTCCGATACCGCCCAGCTGCTTAAAACCGGTTCGTCCGTAGAAGTTTCCGCCGAAGGGAAATCCTACACCGGTACCGTCGTGGGTGCTTCGAAGGTCGCCAATTCGGCCCTTCTCTATTCCTTCCGCATCGTGCTTTCGGATTCCCCGAACCTCCTCGGCGGCGCCGCAACCGTAAAGATTTCGCTTCCGAACCCGTACCCGGTGGTTCCCGTGGACCTCGTGAAGATCCTTTCCGAACAGTCGGGCGAAATGACCGTCTTCTCCGGAGGAACGTTCGCGTCCTTTCCGGTCAAGCTCGGTCGCCTTTCCGGAGGCATGGCCGAAATCGTCGCAGGACCTTCCGCCGATGCCGACGTAGTGGTCACCGACGTATCGAACTTCGACGCGAAAACCGCCGAACCCAAGAGGAAGTAGGGCGGTAG
>JBAQKV010000016.1:0-8549 GCA_049301335.1 Patescibacteria group bacterium | reverse complement strand
TACAACCTCAACTAATCCTTCGGGATACTCGAGTATGAAAAACGCCCCGATCGGGGCGTTTTTCATACTCGAGTATCCCGAAGGATTAGTTGAGGTTGTACGGGTAGTTGGTGGTGGAACCGTTGATTACTACGTCATAAATCGTGGTATTGGAGGCTCCGTTATAGAGTGCGGTGACAGCGGTAGCCCCGGTAACCTTGGCGCTATCTACTGCGATGAGGCCCGGAACGTCATTAATGCCACCGGTACCGTAGTTTCCTTCTACTACAGCGGCCTGGGCGGAACCCTTGATGGTGCCGGCGACCTGGAACATCGGGCGGATACGGGTCTTTCCGTTGACGACTTCGGAGAGGTTGTACGCGCCGACGGCGAACGGCTTCGGAGCGGTTCCGTTGGTTGCGCTGGTCGGAGTGTCGAAGAACTTGGTAGCATCGATACGGAGGGCGGACGGCTTCACTTCGCCTGCGAAGTAGGATCCGGTTCCGTTGGAGAACGCGAAGTTGAGGGTCGAGGCACCGTTGTAGGCGGATCCGGTACCGGTGGTAGCGATCTGGTAGGTAGCGCCGGTCTGGATGTAGGTGTCGATGGTGTTGTTCGACATGGCCTGTTCGTTGACGAGAGCCGAGGTCACGGTGCGGAGGTTCGCGCGGATCTTGGCGTCCTTAGCGTCCGAGGTGTATCCCTGGAGGGAGAGGAAACCGATCGTAGCGAGGATCGCGAGGATGGTGATTACTACGATGAGTTCCACGAGGGTGAAACCCTTAGCGTTCTTTGCCTGTACGAGCATAAGTAAATGGTGAAAGGTAATTATTGCTCTTCTTGTGTTAAGAATATGATAGTTTTTTTATTATGCAAATTTATTTTCAACGATTTATTAACTGATTTAACGCAAGATAATGAAGCCTGAAATAAAGAAAAACCCCCGAAATTTCGGGGGTTTTCCATCGTATGTTCGCTTACGAAATTCTTAGAGGTCGAACGGGTAGTTGGTGGTCGAACCGTTGAGAACGGCCTTGACTGCACCGAGGTTTCCGCCGCCTGCAACGGTGGTTGCGGAAGCAGCAGCCGATCCGATGAGACCCGGAGCGTCGGTGGTGGCACCGGTTCCGTAGTTACCTTCAATTGCTGCCGTAGTAGCGGAACCCTTGATGGTGGTCGCAACCTGGAAGAGCGGGCGGATGCGGGACTTTCCGTTGACGGTTTCGGAGAAGTTCACCGCGCCGATCGCGAACGGCTTGGTAACGCCGGCGGTGTTCTGGTCGAAGAACTTGGTAGCGTCGATGCGGAGAGCGGACGGCTTCACTTCGCCTACGAAGTAGGAACCGGTGTTGTTGTAACCTGCCAAGCTGAGCGCGCCGGTGCTTCCGTAGATCGCACCGCTGGAGTTCACAACTGCGGAGATGACGTAGGTCGCTCCGGTCTGGATGTAGGTGTCGATGGTGTTGTTCGACATTGCCTGTTCGTTGACGAGAGCCGAGGTCACGGTGCGGAGGTTCGCACGGATCTTGGCGTCCTTGGCGTCGGAGGTGTATCCCTGGAGGGAGAGGAAACCGATCGTAGCGAGGATCGCGAGGATGGTGATTACTACGATGAGTTCCACGAGGGTGAAACCCTTGGAGTTCTTTGCCTGTACGAGCATAGAAAGAAGAAAAAAGGAGTAGGTAATTACGTACATCCGGAAAGTTCCGCATGAACGTTTCCAATTAATCCATATGCTTTTTTGCTTGTCAAATATTAAACATATCTGATTCGCCGCAGGCATTTGGGTTCAGAGATACGTCCGAACAGGCTCATTTTACCCACTTAAATGGAAAATCAACGTTAAATTTGATATTTTTTTAATTCCCCTTTAATAGGCATTCAACATTTCTTCTTGGATTCGGTACCCCGTTGCCGTATCCTTACCGAAGGAAAGCCAATCGGCAAGCGAACGTTATTTGCGTACGCTTCGAAAATGCCCTATAATGGACGAAAAGGTAACCAGAGGATCCGTGTTCCACAAAGAAAAATCACCCAAGAAGTTCCTCACGCACGAAGTCCGTCAGGACATCGGCGACGTCATCGGCTATTCCAACGGCCTTTTCGACTTCGCCATCACCGAGCGCGCTTCCGACATCCACATCGAACCTTCGAGGGATTCCATCAACCTCCGTTTCCGCGTTTCCGGAGACTTCATTTTCGTCGACCGCATCAGCCACGAAGAATACGCGAAACTCATTTCGCGCATCAAGATCATGGCGAACCTCCGCATCGACGAGAAGTACCGCCCGCAGGACGGAAAGATCGCGTACACTTCCGAAGAACACAACGAAAACGTCGACATCCGCGTCAGCATCATTCCGGTGGTCGACGGCGAAAAGGTGGTAATGCGCATGCTCCGCCAAGATACGTCCCTCCTCAGCCTCGAGAAGCTCGACTTTCTCGACGTGAACATGGAGCGCATCAGGGCCAGTCTCGAAAGCCGCTACGGCATCATCCTCGTCGCGGGCCCCACCGGTTCGGGTAAGTCGACCACGCTTTTCTCGATGCTCAAGAGTTTCGATCCCCTCGAAAACAACATTTCCACCCTTGAGGACCCGGTAGAATACAACATCCCGTTCATCAACCAGAGCCAAATCCGTCCGCAGGTCGGCTTCACCTTCGCCGAAGGGCTCCGCTCGCTCGTACGCCAAGACCCGGACATCATCATGGTCGGGGAAATCCGCGACAAGGAGACCGCGACCCTCGCCATCGAAGCCGCGCTTACCGGTCACTTGGTGCTTTCCACCATCCATACCAACTCCGCGGCCGGTACCATCCAGCGTCTCATCAACATGGGCATCGAGCCGTTCCTCATCACCTCTTCGGTGAAGATGATCATCTCCCAGCGCCTCGTCCGCAGGCTCTGTCCCGAGTGTTCCGCCCGGGGAACCTACCGCTTACCGGAAGGTTCGCTGAAAGACCGGGTCGCCGAACAGCTTTCCGGAGTGGTCGACGACGATCTTTCCCTCGTAGATTTCCACCAGCCGGTCGGTTGTCCCGAATGCGACGACTTCGGCTACAAGGGCCGCGTAGGCGTCCATGAAGTTCTCGTAATGGACGAAGCGCTGCACCCCCTCATCCTCGAAAAGGCGTCCGCCGCAGAGCTCGACCATAAAGCCCGCGAGTTGGGCATGGTGGGAATCGTGCAGGACGCGCTCATCAAATCCGCTACCGGAAAGACGAGCATCGAAGAGGCGATGCAACTCGTATAACGCTAAACCCTAAGGAGGAAACGTGTTCGATTTGCTTAAAAGACTGCTCGGTAAAAAGGATGCCGCCTCCGAGGCGGTGACCGATTTTACCGATGCCGTCGAGTGGATCAACACGTACCGCAAAGCGGGGAACTACGATACGGCGCTCATGGCAACCCACGAGCTCCTTTTAAAGATAAAGTCGGGTATCAACTGGAGCGAACAGGCGGAACGCAAGGCCGCCGTTCTCGAGTCGACCAACCTCGAAAACGTCGCGAGAACGGCGACGGCTAAGAAAAAACAGCTCCAGGCGCGTCTCGACGGCCTCTACAGGTGGGAACGTTCGATATCGAAGCTCATCGACGACCTCAAACACGAAAAGGTCACGGCCGAAGAAAAGGCGGCCGAACTCCACCAGCTCCGCCGTTTCGCCGATATGGAAAACGAAGTGAAGGCGCAGCTGAAGAAGAAGGATTACGTCAAGGCCCTCCAGGCGGCCCGAGCCCTCGTAGGCACGTTCGAAGGAAATCCGAAAGCGATGAAGCTTCTTACCAAAGTCCAGGACATCAGCGAGAAACAAAAAACGAAATCCGAACGCCAAGCCGAAAACCAGAAACGCCTCCAGAAATTTTTCGAAGAAGTCGGAGCGGAAATCCACGACAAGCAGAATTCGGTCGAAGGGGCCAAAATTTCGCTCATGCAGCGCTTCAAGGCCGCGTATGCCGAATACGGAAAAGGCCGGAAAGAACGCGCCGCCTACATCAGGGAACAGAAAAGCCTCAAGGACATCGAATCTTTGCTCCTGCGCGCGGGGGGAATCATCGACATGCCGGAAGGCTCCGAACGCCTTCTCGAAGCAGTAAAATCCGGTACCGCGAGAGCGGTATCGGGTTTCTCGCTCCCGGGCTTCGACTTTTTCGGGGAAATCCGAGGCAAGGACCAGATCGTCGGCGACACCTTCGGTTCGTATACCGAAGGCAAGCGCACGGTCTTTTATTTCGGCGACGCCACCGGCCACTGAGTACAGGCCGGTTTTACGGTCGCGGCGCTTTCGAAGCTCTTCCACGAGCACGTGCGCAAGATCAAATCGTTCCCGGAACTTTTCGTAAGGATCAACAACGACCTCAAAGACCGCATCAAGGCCCGCATGTTCGTGACCGCGGTCTTCTTCGAATACGACGCCGAACGCAACACGCTCCAGTACATCGGCGCGGGACACGACAAGATGATCTACCTCCACTACGCGGAAAAGACCACCGAACTCATCACTCCGGGAAACCTCGCGCTCGGCGTACGCGTCATCAAGAACGTTTCCTCGATAAAGCCGAAGGAAATCGAAATGAAACACCGCGACGCGCTGTTCGGATATACCGACGGGTTCGTAGAGGCTCGTAACGGCGAGGGCGGTGAATTCTACGGGCTGAACCGGCTCGAGACTTCCTTCAAGGATTCCGTCTACAAATCGGAATGCGATCCCGACAAGGCGTACAAGATGATCTACAAGAACGCTTGAGAATTCGCCCCGGTCTTCGACGACGACGTTTCCGGCTTCATCTGGATACGCAATACCGACAAGGACGTCATCGTCGACAAGGGAGAGCTCCAGGCCATCCTCGACGAGGTCGGACTCAAGGAACGCGAAAGTTTCGGCGGACTCAAGAACCGCAACCGCGCGGAAATCATGGAACTCCTCAAAAAGGAAAAATTCGAACGGGAACTCAAGATCCGCCTCATCCAGCTCGACCGCCTCTACAAGATGGGCGAGTACCTCAAGCTTAAGCAGCGCATCCAGGACAACTTCCGCGAAGGATTCGTCCACGACCGCATGAAAAAGTACCTCGAAAAGATCATAGCGAACGAAGACAAGTTCAAGATGTTGAAACTCGAAGAACGCCTCAGGAGAAAGTACGATACCCTTCTCGAGCTCCAGAAGAAGGGGGAAAACGAAATCGTCATCCGCGAAGTCGTCGAAATCATTACCCGGTGAGGAAAGATATAAACCATGTTCTTCGAACGTAAAATACGTTTCATCCGCGACGACGGGACCTTCGACCACTCGAAGTTCATGGATCTTTTGACGAAGGCCCGCGCCGAACTCCACAAAAAGAAGAAAAAGCAGGGGAAGATGTCGCAGAAACTGAGTCAGCCGGTCGTCATCTGAGGAATCAGCCCGAAAGAAGTCTGGCATTTCATCAACAAGCTTTCGAGTTTCCTCGCTTCGGGTATCGACCTCAAAACGGCGTTCTCCATCGTCTCGCGCCAGATATCCAACGCCAAGCTCGCGAAGATCATCATGGAGACCCGCGAAAACCTCGACCACGGGCTTACGATTTCGGAATCGCTTCGGGCGCACGGGAAATACTTCGACCCCCTCGTAATATCGCTCATCGAAGTCGGGGAAAAGACGGGTACGCTGCCCCGCGTCATGTCCGACCTCGAGAAGACGCTTCTCGAAAACATCGAAATCAAGGCGAAAATCAGGTCGGCGTTGATCTATCCGGTCATCCTCATCCTCCTCTCCATCGCGATGGCCGTCTTCATGCTGACGTTCATCCTCCCGAAGATTACGGGTACGTTCGAAAAGAACGGGGTCGAGCTTCCGGCGTTGACGAGATTCATGATGAACACTTCGGACTTCCTCATCGGCAATTGGATCGTCCTCTCCATCGGACTTTTCCTCATAGTGACCGCGGGCGCGATGTTTGGGCGCACGTATCCCGGGCAAGTGACGTACGGGTACATATCGCTCAGGCTGCCGATTTTCGGATTCATCAACCGGCAGCTCAACATCATCCTCTTCATCAACTCGCTCGTCCTGCTTTTGGACGCCTGAGTCCTCATGCTCGAAGCGTTGGAAACCTCGGCCGACGTCGTGCCGAACATCCACTACAAGAAGGATATCATCCGCATTAAGAACGAAGTCGAAGCCGGTATCCGCGTATCCGCGGCGATGGGGCTCAACGTGTCGGACAACAACAAGAAGGAAATCGAATTCGAAAACCCGCTCTTCCCCGTGGATTTCGTCCACATGGTCGCGGTCGGCGAAGAAACCGGTACGATCGGTAAGTCCATCTTCAAGGTAGGGGAGAACTACTCACGAGAACTCCGCCGCTTCATCTCCAACATCATGGCCGCGTTCGAACCGCTCATCATCGTGTTCGTCGGAGCCATCGTAGGTACGATCATCCTCTCCATCATGCTTCCGCTCTTCAAACTCGGCGAAGTCGCGAAGAAAATGTAACGAAACCCCAAACAGCCCCCAACTTCCTAATCTGGTTCCCATGCTCGATCACGCGATGATTCCCGCCCACCCGATGCGCGACGCCCTCCTCGGCGTCGTCATCGACAACCGCGTTTCGGACTTCTATTACACCGTAGGCACCCATCCGGGCGCGAAGATTTCCGGTGAAATCGTCCATATCGACGAAGGCATCGAAAAGATCACTCCGGAAGAGGCGAAGAGCTTCGCGCAGTCGCTCGTCACGTTCGAACAGCACGAACAGCTTTTGCGTACCAAGAACCTCGACTTCTCGTTCGAGTTCAACGGGGCGCGTTTCCGTGGCAACGTCTCGTTTCAGATGGGCTGCTACATGACGGTCCTCCGCCAGCTTTCGTCGAGCATCCCCAAACTTTCCGACCTCAAACTTCCGATCATCTACGAAGACGTCACTAAGGTCGGACAGGGGCTCATCCTCGTAACGGGGCCGACCGGTTCCGGTAAGTCGACCACGCTCGCGGCGATGATCCACGAAATCAACGCGAACTATTCGAAGCACATCATCACGATCGAAGACCCGATCGAATACATCCACCCGCACAAGAAGTCGATCGTCGAGCAGAAGGAAATCGGACGCGACGTCCCCAACTACAACACGGCGCTCATCGGTGCCATGCGTCAGAACCCGCAGGTCATCCTCTTCGGTGAAATGCGTGACCGCGAAGAAATCGAAATGGCGCTCAAACTCGCCGAAACCGGCCACTTGGTATTCTCGACGCTCCACACCCGTTCGGCCCACCAGACCATCTCGCGCATCATCGACTCGTTCCCGGCGGCGCAGCAGAACCAGATCCGCCTCCAGCTCGCGGACTCGATCGTCGGCGTATTCTCGCAGCGCCTCTTGAAGAAGGGCGACGGTTCGGGACTTCTCCTCGCGAAGGAAATCCTTACCAATACCACCGCGGTCAAGAACCTCATCCGCGAAAACGAGCTCCACCAGATTCCGTCGGTCATGCAGACTTCGCGCCGCGAAGGCATGCAGGTCATCGAGCAGGATATCGTAGAGTTCGTTAAAAACGGGGAAATCTCGCTCGAAGAAGGTCTCAAATACGCCAACAACCCCAAGTACGTCCGCGATAACGTGCAGTAATTTCGCATACTTTTCGTTGCGTACGACATAGGAGGGGATATACTCGCGTATTCCTCTCCTTTTTTCATGCCTCGGAGCCAACGCGCCGAGGCAATCCGCCCAAACTATGCGAACCCTCAAAGGCTACCGACTCGAAATTCCCCAGCACGACCCTTCGACTTCGCTCCGCGACGTTCTCTTGAAGAACCGCTGAATCGACCTTTCCGCCGATCTTTCTTCGTTTTTCACGCCCTCGGTGGCGGATTTGCACGACCCGTTCCTCTTTCCGGGCATGGAAGACGCGGTCGCACGCATATTGAAGGCTCGCGAGAACAAAGAACGCGTCGTCATTTTCGGAGACTACGACGTCGACGGGGTTTCTTCTACCGCGATGCTCGTACGGTTCTTCCAGTCGATGGGATTGGAGATTTCCTACCGCCTTCCGCACCGCGTCAAAGACGGGTACGGCATGAAGCCGTATTTCATGGACGAACTCGCCAAGGCCGACGTGAAACTCGTCATTTCGGTCGACTGCGGAACCCGCGACGTGGAAACCGTAAACCGCGCGAAGGAACTCTGAATAGACGTCATCGTTACCGACCACCACGCCGTTCCCGAGATTTTCCCGGAAGGCATCGTGGCGCTCATCAATCCCAAGATTCCCGGCACGACCTACCCGTTCACGAACTTGGCCGGAGCGGGCGTGGCTTTCAAGTTGCTTTCCGCCGTGACGGCCCGCGCGTTCGCGCCGTTCGAGTACGAAAAGCGCATTTCCGAATACCTCGACTTCGCGGCGCTCGGCACGGTGGCCGACATGATGCCTTTGGTAGGGGAGAACCGCACCATCGTCACCCTGGGGCTCGCCCGCATCAAGAAGAGCCGCTCTTCAGGTCTCCGCAAACTTTGCGAAGGAAAAGAAGAAGTCGCCGACCTCATCGGTTTCCACATCGGGCCGCGCATCAACGCCGCGGGACGCATGGATACGCCGTAC
>JBAQKV010000015.1:0-8522 GCA_049301335.1 Patescibacteria group bacterium | reverse complement strand
GTGGCCTATGCTGCGATATCGTCGGTTTGGACCGCAACCGTTGGAATGGAAGCCACTTCAAGCACCCAATTGTCCTCCGCGATCTGGAACCAGTTGGTCGGGAACGTCCAGCAACTCAAGGATTCGTCAACCGCGGCCGGGACGGTAGCGCAGATGAAAGTCGTGCAAACGCGAGCCCAAAACACCTATGCGGCCCCCGCCTCCGGAAACGGTTCCGCCATCACCCCTCTCGACGTCACCATCACCCCGAAGAAAGTGGGGAACATGGTCGTACTCGAGTGGAACGTTCACGGGGAGATTTCCTATAACAGCGTCTTCCTCGTGACGAGGAACGGAACGCTTATGACGAACAGCGTCGACGCGAGCAACAACCGCTGGTCATGAATAACGACGGGCGATTACGATAACGACAACAGCAGCACCCCGAATGAGAAAGTCGTACGTTTCGTGGATTTCAACAGCCTCGACACCGCGTCCACCTATTCGCTGCTCGTCCGAAGTTCGGATGCCAGTAGCTATACCTTCTACCTCAATCGCGCGATTTCTAGCATAGGAGACGCGTACGAAGTAGGGCTTTCTACGGCCACCGCAACCGAAATCTACCAATAATCAGCATCTTACGCCGCTTTGAGGCGGGCACGTTACACGTAAAATAGCCAACGCATGAACCAGACCGTAAAAAATTCCTTCGTTGCCTGAGCGGTATTTTCGCTCACCGTCCTTTCTACCTACGTGGCATACGCGGCGATATCGAGCGTATGGACCGATCCCGCCACGCTCGAAGCCTCCTCCGGATCCGTGCTTTCTTCCGCGAAATGGAACGCCCTTCTCGGAAGCATCCAGCAGCTCAAGGATTCTTCAGCGGCCGTTTGAACCATTGCCAGCATCAAGATGGTACAAACGCGCACGCAGGCGACCTATACGACCCCGACGACGGGAAACGGCGTAGAAATCACGCCGCTCAACATTACCGTAACTCCGAAAAAAGCGGGGAACATGGTCATTCTCGAGTGGGTCATCCACGGGGAAGCGTACAACGACAACGTGTTTCTCGTAACGAGGAACGGAACGCTTCTTCCCGGAGCGACCGATGCTTCGAACAATATCTGGGCAGGCATCGCGACGCCCGACTACGAAGGCGACCAGAATAGCACGCCTATGACGAAGACGATCAAAATCGCCGATACAAACAGCCTTTCCACTCCTTCCACCTACGCGCTGCTCATCAGGGGTTCCGCGGGTACCGCATACGCGTTCACCTTGAACCAGGCTATCGGATCCGCCGGCCAAGCAGCCTACGAAACCGGCCTTTCTTCCGTTACCGCGACCGAAGTCTACCAATAATCCGACCCGTCCTCCGACCCGATTCCGGCATCGGAGGATTTTTTTGTCGATTTTCCCCGAAGTAGCCTTGCACGTAAGCCAAAAAGCCGTATATTCGAAAAGTCTTACATCCTGACGCACCCGCTATGGAATTCCCGAAACGTTACGAACCCAAATCCTTTGAAGACGCCATCGGAAAGCGCGACGAAGAAGCCGGTTACTATCAGCCTCAAGAAAGCCGCACCGGCAAAACCTTCTACGTTCCGATTCCGCCTCCCAACGTAACGGGAAACCTCCACATCGGACACGCCTTGACGCTCACGCTCGAGGACATCATGGTGCGTTACCACCGCATGAAGGGCGATTCCACCCTCTGGGTTCCGGGAACCGACCACGCGGGCATCGCCACTCAGGCCAAGGTCGAGCAGAAGCTCGCCAAATCCGGCAAGACCCGGGAAGACCTCGGACGCGAAGCGTTCCTCGGGGAAGTTTGGAAATGGAAGGACGAATACGCCGCCAACATCAACAACCAGGTCCGAAAAATCGGCGCTTCCTGCGATTGGACCAAAGAACGCTTCACCCTCGACGCCGGACTCAACCGCAACGTCGAGCACGTTTTCGTCGACCTCTACAACAAGGGATTGCTCTACCGCGGCGAATATATGGTCAACTACTCTCCGGTGCTCGGTTCGGTCATCTCCGACATCGAAGTCGACTACCGCGAAGAGGATGCCAAGATGTACTACGTCACGTACTTCGTTTCGGGATCCGACAACGAACTCACCATCGCCACCACCCGTCCGGAAACCCTTCTCGCCGACCAGGCCGTAGCCGTCCACCCGAAGGACAAGCGCTTCAAGAAGCTTATCGGACGCTCGGTCATCCTTCCGATCGTCAATAAGGAGATTCCGATCATCGCCGACGAAATGGTCGACATGGAATTCGGAACCGGCGCCCTCAAGATCACCCCCGCGCATGACCCGGCCGACTTCGAAGCCGGCAAGCGCCACAACCTCAAGCTCGACTACCGCGTCATCGACAAGAACGGCGTCATGACGAAGGAAGCCGGCATTTTCGCAGGCCAAGACGCCGCTACCACCGCCCGTGACAACGTCGTCGAACTCCTCAAGGCAAAGGGCAACCTCGTCAAAATCGAACCGTACAAGCACAAGGTCGGATACTGCTCCCGCGGGCACTGCAAAATCGAATCGGTCGTCTCGACCCAATGGTTCGTCAAATCTTCCGAGCTTGCCAAAAAGGTCATGGTTGGCCACAAGAAAGGCGAATTCAAGATCGTTCCGCCCCGCTTCAACAAGACTTTCGAAGATTGGATGGGCAACCTCCGCGACTGGTGCGTATCCCGCCAGCTCTGGTGGGGCCACCAGATTCCGGCCTACTACGACGTCAAAACCGGCGAACTCGTGGCGGTTTCCCTCAATCCCGAAGAAGTCTACGCCAAGTTCGGCAAAGAGAACGTCCGCCGCGACGACGACGTCCTCGACACGTGGTTCTCGTCCGCCCTCTGGCCGTTTTCCATCCTCGACTGGACCCCGGAAAACCCGGGCGAGCTCTTTAAGAAGTTCTACCCGGCGAGCGTGCTCGAAACCGGCTACGACATCCTCTTCTTCTGGGTCATCCGCATGCTCCTCATGGGCTACGAATACACCGGAAAGGCCCCGTTCGAAACCATCTACCTCCACGGCCTCATCTTCGACGAAACCGGTCGCAAGATGTCGAAATCGTGGGGCAACGTCATCGACCCGCTCGACGTCATCAAAGACCATTCCACCGACGCGCTCCGTCTCTCGGTGGTAGTAGGGAACACTCCGGGCAACAACCTCAATTTCTCGCTCCGTACGGTCGAGAACAACACGCTCCTCCTCAACAAGCTTTGGAACGTGGCGCGTTTCGTCTGGATGAACGTCGGCGACGTCAAAGACGACCACAAGACCATCCACGACCGCATCGTCGCGAACGCCGACAAGCTTCTTCCGCACGAGAAGTGGATCCTCTCCCGCACCCGCCACATCGTCGACAAGATTACCGACGGCATGGAAAAGTTCGCCTTCTCGGAATCCGGTTCCGACCTCATCAGCTTCATGCGCGACGAGTTCGCCGACTTCGCCATCGAAGAATACAAGATCACTAAGGAATCTTCCGTCCTCGGAACCGACGTCATGGGCTACTGCCTCCTGACTATCCTCAAGCTCCTCCACCCGTACGTTCCGTTCGTTACCGAAGAGCTCTACAACCGCATCACCGACGGCAAAATCCTCATCACGAGCGAATGGCCGGAATGCGCGTTCGAACGCGACGAGGCGCTCGAAAAGGACATGTCCCTCCTCTACGACGTCATCCGCGAAATCCGCAACATCCGCGCCTCCAAGGGAATCAAGCCGGGCGAAGCCATCCCGGCGACCATCCGCGCTCCCAAGAAGACCGCCGCCGCGGTATCCGCGAACGAAGCCATCCTCAAGGGTCTCGCCAAGATTTCCGAGCTCAAGGTCACGAGCGACAAGGTCGAAGCCGGCGACATGGCGTACGGGGTCGTAGGCGACGTAGACATCTACCTCGACGCGGGTTCCCTCATCGACCACGAAGCCGAAAAGGCCCGCCTCAAGGCCGAAATCGTGAACAAGAAGGAATACGTCCGCACCATGGATCTGAAACTCACCAACCAGGAGTTCATCAAGAACGCTCCGGAAAAGATCATCCGCATGGAACAGGACAAGAAGCGCATCGCCGAGGAACAGCTCGGAAAACTCCTCCAGAAATTCGCGAGCTACGAATAAACGCATGAGAACCGTTGATTTTCCCAATACCGTCGGCATCCGAGAACTTCGTCCGGAGGAAATCCCCGCCGAATTGAAATGAATCGCCGACAACGTCCGTTCCGGCGTCGACGGAGCCGTAATGGCGGATTCGATCCTTTCCGACGCGTTCTTCGCAGACGGGGGAACTTTTTCCGTCAAAGCGGACAGCAAGATTATTTCGGGTCACTTCGATTCCATGCCGATAGTTCCGGGAGTGGTTTCCAAGCGGTTGGCAGCAGCCGTACTCGGGAAAAACCTCTATTCGTCCGCGAGATTTCCAAACGGACGGAAATTGGCATGGAAAACCGAATTCGCCGCGCCGCTGACCGTATGAGCGAGACCGGAAATCGTTCTCGACGACGGTTCGTACGCGCTCGTCGAAGGCGGAAAAACTTTCGCGACCTTCACGTACGGCGAATCCGACGAGGAAAATGAAAAGAGGCCGCACGACTTCTGAGCGACCAACGTAAAAGACCTCTACCATGACCTCGCGAACGCCGTTCCGCCGGACGATGCCGACAAATACGTGCTTCAAAGCGCCCCCTTTCGCTTCGTAACTACCGGAGGAGAATTCGAACACCAGCCGTCCGAGGGGGCGGCCACGTTCCTGGGCGGGTATTTCGAAATCCCCGGGGATTTCGCCTTCGTTGACGAGCTCGACCAAGTTCCCAACGAAATCGTCGAAGAGTCCGTAGCCCAAATCGCGTCTTTCGCGTACGCGAAATCCCGAAAGCTCCCGGAAGTCCGTCTCGAAAACGGCGAATTCAATCCGAAAGCGCAGGTACTCACGTTCAAATCCTCCGTTGCGGAATCCGGCATACGCAACATTCATGCAGGCGATCGGCTTACCGTAGCGATCGACATCGTCGAAGAGGAAGGCCGAACGGTGAAGTTCGCCTACGAGGCCTGGAATTCGAGCCATGCCCGCATTCTGAGAGGGGTAATCGAAGGTTCGGCGATTCCGCTCAAGCTCCTGAAACGGATGGTCGGATAATTCCAGCGAAACCCATGCTCGAAAAAGCGCGGCGAAATCCGCGCTTTTTTGCGCGCGGGGAAGGGAAGTGGTACCATAAAGAAAAAACCTATGGCACCAGCACCGGAGATACTCAAAGAGATAGAATCGCTCGCGACGTCCAAGAACCCGCTCGCGGTTTTGTTTTCCATCGCGAAAATCCGCGAAACCGTCCTCGAACTCGGGGATTCGCTCATCAATTCCATCGAAACGAGCTACTACGACGATACCGCGAAGCGGTTCGTGGAAGTCACCGACAAATACCGCGAAGCCGGATTCTACAAGATTACCTACGCGCACTATCTCGATTCCGGGAAGTTCGCCGAACAGAAGGCGTACCTCGACCGATATTTCGAAGAAAGCTACAGCCGCGATCCGGATTTCTTTTTCTTCGTCCTCGACAAACACCCGCTTTTCCATGCCCAGTTCGAATGCCTTAAGGCCTTCGCCGCGGATGAAGCCAACGGAAAGAAATATGCGGAGTTCCTTTCGATAGAAGAGAAAGCGAAGTTTCTTACCGGACTGTGCGAGGATAAATCAGTCGTACGCGACGTATCGGCCATGCCGTTGTTCCAGGGACTTTTCGACCGCTTCGCCGAATTCCCATTTTCCTCGCATCCGGAATTCTCTTCGAACCGCGAACGCACTGGACGAAGCGGACGTATCGTAGCGAGGGATCTGTTCTTCGCGAGTTTCCGTGACGTAGAAACGAAGAAGGGTGGCGAATATCTCGAATTCTGGTCGAAATCGTTCGTCCATACCGCGTTCGTGCGCGACGAACTCATCGACCTTCTTCCCAACGAAGACGTTCTCGACTGTTTCGCCTTCCTCAGATCGAAGTTTCTCAAAGCGCCAAAGTACAACATCGCGCTCACGAGCGGCAACGCGTACCAAAAGCTCATCGACCGGGCTCGCGCGATTTCGAAAAGCGACGTAGCGACCAAACTGAAGTTCGTAGCGGAAATCGACGACGCGATGGGTGAAAATCCCATTTACCGCGAACGTTTCCTTAACGTTCTGCGAAAGGGAATCGTATATGACAATTCGATAGACCTCGTAGACGTCCTTTTCTGAATTTCGTTTCTCGGCCGCGAAGCCTTCTACGAAATCAAGCGCCGTACCGCAGTCGCAACCGGGGCGGAGAATTCCCCGATCGATTTCCCACATCTTGAGAACGTCAAAGCCCTCGCCATGCTTTTGGACGGATCTTTTCTCATGAAACTCGTTCGTCCTTTCCTTATCGAAAGGCTGTCCGCGATGTTCAATAAGAAAGCGGATCCGTACTACTTCGTAAAATTCCTCCTGACCATCCATTCGGCGAAGAATTACAAGGAGTACAAGGTCATGTCGCGGTTCTTCGTGGCGCTCGAGGCGCATTCGAAAACGGGAATCTACGGAGCTTCGCTCCGGTTCCTCCAGTTCGGATGGATGTATTCGGCCATCGCGGTCATGTTTTTCGTCGCCCCTCTCGGGACGTTCGCATCCGTACTCGGCCTCGCGTTCGCCAAGTCGTTCCGTAGGTTTTTCGAAAAGAAATACCCGGAAATGGCGCTGAATTCGAATTTTCAAGTCACCGGATTCCTCACGGTTTTCGCCGTCGTATCGGCAACCTTCGGACTCACGTTCGCCAGAGCCGACAACGTGTCCATCGTATACTCCAATTTTCATACCGCCATCAACGCCGTATCGATGGTAGCGAGCGAATCCACTACGCTCATCGCGGAAGGTGTTTCGGCAAAAACGAGCGCCTTGGAAGCCGGGGAAGGGGAGGGGAAGGGCATGAAATCCCCCCTCGAGAATATCGACTACGTAAACGGGAAGACCTACGAAAAGATCCGAAACCGGTAAGCCGATCATACTGACTCGATTTTAAAAAATACGGACCGACCCGATAGGGGAGTCCGTATTTTCATTCAGCGTTCTTAGTTTACGATTTTCGTCGCCCAGGCCGTCGCATTGCACGCTCAAGCGTTCCACGATATCCCGGAAGACACCGGGGCATGCGTGAAGAAATATACGGTCGTAGGAGCGGCAACGCGAACGATTCTCTGGTCGTTGAGCATGAGTCCTCACTGGAGCATGTACCATGCCATGGCGGCTACGGTCGTAGGGGCGTCGGCACGGTATACAGGGACGACCAAGCTCGAAGAAGTAGAGAAATCGACGTACACCGGCTGAGTGCCTCCGGATACGTTGCTGACCCCGTAGGAAAAATGGACCAACCAATCTCCGGCGCTCGGGAGGGTGATATTGATACCCGTATAGAAGTCCGAATTCGCCGCGGTTACGGATTGGTACGAACACGTGGGGTAGTACGAGGCGTATACGGTTTTAGAAGCCGACGCCTGGGCTGTCACCCTGGAATCCAAGTCCGTCAGATCGGAAACCATGAGGTTCCAATCAGCCTTCTTCAGAGTGTCTCAAACGTTCACGGAAGACAGTGCTCAGAATGACGCGTACGCTCATCCGAGCACGAGCGTGAACGCGACGAACGCTACGGAAAACAGGAACGGTTTCTTCAAAGAAAGAAGGGCGGGGGACATACGGAAGAGGGGTTTCTCGTTATCTTCGATAATGCTACCATAGTCTGCTGCTTAATCAAAACTGGTAAAATCAAACTTGATTCATATAGTAGAATCATTACTATGCATATAGTTAGTTATCCTCTATAAATAGACACTTTCTACGATTATGGACATGCACAAAATCGTAAAGAAAATGTCTAGGAAGAGCTCGAAAGCGTTCGATTTGTCCGACCTAGCCGAGTACGTGGATCCTGAGTTTTCCAAAGGGGAAGCGGGGAAATCCGCCACCTACAAACTCGCCTATCGGCTCAAGTCCGCAGGCGTTCTCGCTCCTATAAAAAACGGCTTGTACCTTCTGATCGACGAGTCCGAACGGAACGGCGGTTTCGACGAAATCCGTACCGTCGAAAACTCGTACTGGAAGATCGTGAAGAAGCTCATTACGAAAAACTGCGGATCGGATTACGTAGTCGCCGGCCCGAAATCACTCGAAATCCGGATGCGTGACCTGTCAATTCCTAATACGCTCATTGTATATACAAAGGATTACTCCGGAATTCTTACGGTAACCGAGGGGCACAAGGTCGTTTTCAAAACTGCGAAGACGGGGGCGAAGACGGGGAGAACGAACGCGTTCCCGTATTTTTCAGGATTGGCCGAAACGGTCGACATCGAGTGAACCAAATTCAAGACCGCGGGAATCGAACACGCTATCCTCGATACGCTCACGGTGCATAAAGGCATTTCGAACACTGACGAATACGTCGTTTCCAAATTCCTCTCCAAATATCCCAAAGCCCTCCGGCGCGAAGTTTTAGGCAAACTCGTCAGTTGCAAGTACCTTACGGC
>JBAQKV010000014.1:0-1730 GCA_049301335.1 Patescibacteria group bacterium | reverse complement strand
GACGTAGTAGCGGCGGTTGTGCTCGCGCAGGAGGTCGCGGACTTCGGCGATGTCGGACTGGGCGAGGATCGCCGAATCTTTCAGGATTTCGAGCGTGCGGGAAAGGAGGAGGCCGGAATCTTGGATGGTCATTCGAAGCTTTTCGGAGAATATTTCTGGAACGGCCGGATATTACCCGGGAAAAGTCGGGAGGCAAGGCCTCGACAAACCCCTCCCCTTCGCTATACTCGGCGCCGAACGTATTTTCCACACCGAAGAGAATGTCCCGACCCGGAAAAATCTTTTCCGCACTCATTCCGTTTTTCCTCCTCGGGTCGTCGACCATCGTTTCGGCACCCTCTTTCGCCGAAGAAACGCAGACCGTAAAAACCGTCGTCGAAAAAGCGTCGGAAACCCCGTCCGCCACGTCCGCCGCTGCCGAACGCCTTTCGAAATCCGCCGACGCCCTCGCGAAAAAGCGTCTCGCCGCCTACGTCATTTCGCGGTACGGAAACGCTTCGAAAGCGACCCGCGACCGTTTTTCCGCGAACTTCGCCACCGTAGCCCAGAGCGATCCTTCGGCCGAAATCCACCCGTACTACCTCGTCTCCCTCGAAAAATCGATCGTCTCGAACCCGGTTTTCAAAGAAGACGGGGCGGCGTTCGGAGCGTACGCGCACGTCCTCCTTTCGCTTCGTGATTCGAACGCCGACGTCTCCGCCATGGCGGCGGATAGGAAAAAAGAGCTCGAGACCGCCCTTCGCGACGCGACGCTCGGAAAAATGGGATCGCTTTCCCCGAAAGAACGCTCCGAAAGCTTCAAGACGTTTTCGAAACTCTCCTACGATCCCTGGTCGTCTTCCGACCTTTCCAAAATGCGGAAGGCCATCGAGGACAAGGGAATAGGGTCGGACACCGCCTATTTCAAAGCGTACGCCTATGCGCGGTCGAACCTCGTGAACGGGTCGGGAAGCCTCTCCCTCCTGCGCGGAATTCCCCACGCCAAGCAGGAATGGAGTCTTTCTTGCGAAGCCAACTCGATGCGCGACCTCGTGAACTACTACCGTCTCGGAAACGGTGAAAAGGCCGCCGAAGAATCGTCGTTCGTATTCATCCTCCCGTCCGATCCGTCGCCCCCGAAATACGAAAACGGCGTGCGCGTTTGGGCCGATCCCTCGAAAACGTTCGTCGGACGCATCGATTGACGTCAGAGTTCCAACCCGCAGAAACTCACGGGATACGGCATCCACGCTGACGGAATCCTCCCCTACGTGAAACGCGAACTGAAACAGTACGGTTTGCGTGCCGAAAAAAAGGCGTTCGATTCGGACTCGATCCGAGATTCGCTCGCTGCCGGCAACCCCGTGGTTTTCTGGTACGTGTACTGAGCCGACCCGTCCCGCGGACTTTCCCGATTGGATTGGAAGACTCCGGAAGGAAAAACGGTGAACGGATTCGTCGGGGAACACGTGGGCGTCATCGTGGGCGCAAAAATCGCCAACGACGGGTCGATCAGCGAACTTTCCTACTACGAAGGCCGGTCGGGCACGCTTCAGAAAGACGATTTCGAGTCGCTTTCGAGAAAGGCGAAATGGTTCGACGAAGCCATTTACGTGGCTTCCGACGAAAAAGCTCCCGCAAAATCGCCGGAACCGAAGACGAAGAAAAAGAATCTCAAAGCCGGAAGCCGAGCGGTAAATCTCGACTAAAAAAACGGTCCCGGTCGGACCGTTTTTGCTTCTTCGCGGCTA
>JBAQKV010000013.1:0-5253 GCA_049301335.1 Patescibacteria group bacterium | reverse complement strand
GTTCGGTTCGCTCGAATCGATCTACGAGAACCTCGAAGCGATTACGGGCAAGGCCCGCGAGACGCTCGAAAATTCCCGCGAGGTCGCGTTCCTTTCCAAGACGCTCGCGTCCATCGACGTGAACGTGCCGGTCGAACTCGATCTCGAAGCCGCCAAATTCGCCTCGCGCCCGTTCCTCACGCCGGAAGCCGAAGCGTTCTTCCACCGCTTGGGGTTCAAATCGCTGCTCCCCAAGCGCGACGTGGTCATGCGCGACGTCACCAACCTCGAAACCGGTTTCGAAGAAGTGACCGAACAGTCCGTGGTCGATTCGCTCATGTCCGAAGTGAACGAAGTCCGGTCGTGCACGTTCTCGGCTTTCCAAGAGAAGGGAAACTTCGCCGGATTCGTCATCGGCATCGATGGAAAATACCGCGCGTTCCGTTCGAAAAACCTCACGCTCGCGCCGTTTCTCCGTGAGCTGCTCGCTTCGTGAACGACCATCCGTGGCTTCGACGTGAAGTCCGACCTCCGCGCCCTCTACCGCTATCTCGACGACGGGCAGATAAGCGCCGAAGAGTTACAAGGAAGCCTGTTCTAAAAATGAAAATGCCCCGGACATTCCGGGGCATTTTTTAGTTCTTCACGCAGTAGAGGAAGGCGACGTTCCGGGGGCGCGTCGTGAAGCTTACGGCGTTGGAAACTCCCGTAGGGGACATGGAGACGCTCATGTACGTTCCGCCGGCAGTAGTCTTCATGCTGTCGGTATTCGTGGCCATAGCGTCATTCGGATAGCCGGCGTTCGCGCTTATCGGGTGGCTCACTATCAATCCGGACGTAGGGCTTGAAGCGTACACGTACAGCGACGGTAGGGAAGTTCCGGATTGGCTCGTAGCCAATCACCTGCTAGCGTCGATTCATCTTCAAGAGTCCAATCCGCGTATGAATTCCCCGCGAAGGTCTGGCCTTGCCGGAGTTCCTCCGCCATCGGCGGCGCTCCATCCCGTTGGGCAGGAGGCGAGATTGAACGCCATCACCGCGCCCGGCGGTACGGTATATTGGAGCATTTCGTTCCACTTGTCTTTCGTGAGGGTTTCGCTCGGCGAAGCGGTGAGGGTGGCATAGGTCGCGTATGCGCCTGAGACGGCGCCTACCGTAAGGCACACCCCGAGCCCCATGGTCATCCCGTCCCGGAGTTTTCCTAGAAATTTTTTCGTATCCATTGGTCGGCGTTTACCGTGTAATTAGTTCTTCACGCAATACAGGAGGGCGACGTTCGTCGGACGGGTTATGCCCCAGTAATCAGGGTATGAGTTGTAATAATCCTCGTATCCCGGGGTCGAATTCACCATCGAGTGTCATCGGCTCGGATAGTCCGTCAGGGTTACCGGATCGTAGCCGAGAGCTCAGGTCATGGTCCCGTGGGAAGTGGCGAGCCCGTTCAACCCGTTTCCGTCGTCGTTCATGTTCAGCGAGCCTTTTTGCCAGCTTCAGAGCGTTCGTCACTTGTCTATTCCCGTGGCGGTGGAATTTAGGCCTCGGATGAATTGTCCGCGTAAATTCGGCCTTCCGCTTCCCCCGTCCGCTTCGCTCCATCCGGTAGGACAGGCCGGCAAATTGAACGCCATGACCGCACCGGGGGGAACGGAATACGAGACCAATTCGTTCCATTTGGAAGAAGAAAGTTGGTCGCCGCCAGCGACGGAGAGGTTCGAATATGCAGCGTACGCCGCACCGAAAGCGGTTACGACGAGCACGAATCAGAATCAGAGAAGCATTCCGTCTTTCATTTTTTTGACCGATGCGCGCATGATTTAGTTCTTTACGCAGTAAAGGAGGGCGACGTTGCGTCCGCGGGTTTCGGAGGTGAAGTTTCCCACCTTTCCGTACCCTACGTAGACGTAGGCGTCGCCTCGCGACGATCCGGCCGCGCCGGCAAATGGGGAGTCGGTGTTCGAATCCTGTTCGGCCACGACGTTGTCCTGTCATCCGGATTCGCCCACGATGTAGTGGGTGTGGTTCTGGAGGGAGTCGTTCTGAATCGCTCCCGGAGCGCGTTGTCCGTCGGGGTCGACGGCAGTGCCGCTCTTGTCGATTCCGCGGATGAAACGTCCGTACGCGGGCGTGTATTCGCTCCAGTTCGTCGGACACGTCGTGAGATTGAACGCCATTACCGCCCCCGGAGGCACGGTGTATTGCAGCATTTCGTTCCATTTGGCCTTCGTGAGCGTTTCTGCGGTGGAGGCGGTGAGGCCCGAATACGTGGCGTACGCGACGCCGACGGCGAGAATCGCCATGCCGAACCCGAGTCCGGCAGTAGCGCCGAGAGCGAGTTTTTTCAGGTACGGGGCTTTCATGCTCGAATAAAGAAAAATATCCCCCGCATGATACGAGGGATATTTCCAAATGCAATTAGCGGACGTTCCTGAGCGCTTCTTCGGCTTTTTCGAGGACTTTGTCGCCGGTGGCGAGCGAACCGGTTTCGGTTTGGACGACGACGTCCGGGATGATGCCCGTACCGTCGATCCCGATTTCGGTCTTGCCGGTGAACCACTTGGCGATGGTGTACTTGATGCTCGAACCGTCCGGGTAGGGGACGAAGTTCTGCACCGAGCCCTTGCCGTAGGATTTCTCGCCCACGATGACCGTCTTGGGAAGGTAATCCTTGATGGTGCCCGCCATGATTTCGGAAGCGGAAGCGGAGCCGCCGTTCACGAGGATGGCGATCTTGCGTCCCGAGAGCGGAGCGTCGGAACCGGCGCTGACGATCTGGTCTTTGGAATCGCGGTAGTGGATTTTTACGACCGCTTCGCCCTTCGGTACGAAGTACGAGAGGATGCCGGCGACTTCGTCGAGGCTTCCGCCCGGATCGTTGCGGAGGTCGATGATAAGTTTGTCGGTGTCAGTACCGTTCTTCTTGATCCAGGTCGCGGCTTCGGCGAACCCCTTGAGGGTACCGTCGCCGAACATCGAAATCTTGATATACGGAACGCCGGACGCGAGCTTCTTATATTCGACGTACTTGATTTCGATCTTGGCGCGAGTGACCGTGAAGACGAGGTTTTCGTTTCCGCGCTTCACGTGGACGACCACGTTCGTACCGGCTTTGCCCTTGATCTTGGAAACCGCGTATTCGAGCGAAACTTCGGCGGTTACCGCGAGGTCGTCGATCTTGGTGATGACGTCGCCGCCCTTGAGCCCGACCTTCTCGGCAGGGGAGCCTACGAGCGGCGAAATGACGTTGAGCACTCCCGGAACGGACATGTCGACGTACGCGCCGATGCCTTCGAGTTCGCCGGAGAGTTCGTCTTGGAACTCCTTGCTTTCGGTAGGGGGGAAGTAGACGGTGTGCTTGTCGCCGGTGGCTTCCGTCATTCCGGTGATGGCTCCGCGGAGGAGTTCGGTTTCTTCGACCTTGGAGGCGTCGTAGTACTCGTCCCTGAGCTTGAGGTACGCGTCGTTGAGGATGGCGTAGTTGGACGCCTTGTCGACTCCGTCCGAAGCCGTCGTATCCTCTTGGGAGTAAAGGTCGGAGATGGTGTCGAAAAGCGCGCCGTAGGTGAGCGCCTTGCCCGGAACGACCGCGACGGTCTGCCCGGTGAGGCGTTCGATGACCTTGGCGAACATGCCTTCGGTAGCGGTCTTGCGAACCGGTACGGAGGTTTTAAAGTTCTCGACGAGGTTGAGGTAGACGCCCTTCTGCATCGCGGAATAAAACGCGGTGTCCGGCGCGACGTTGAGGTATTCGAGTTTGACGTACTTGCTCGATTTGGGAACGTTTTCGTATTCGGCGAGAACGTTGAACGCGATGGTGAAGAATTCCTTTACCGTCATCGTCTTCGAACGGTCGAGGTAGGAATATTTGGAAAGCGGGGTCGGCTTGACCGTGATGGCGGTTCCGGTCGCGGCTTCGGCGGAGGTTTGCGGAAGGGCGTACGGGAAAAGCGTCGCGAAGACCGCGAACGCCGCTACTGTTTTTTTGAAGGAAAAGCGCATGGGGAAATGAGTGGAAATCGGATTATTGCTGCCCGGCGTCCGTGGGAGCGTCTTGGCCGGTGGGGGACTGGCTTCTTTCGAGACCCGGCGGGGTGCCGATGGGTCCGTTTCCGCCCCTGAGACCTTCGAAGGCTCAGAGAGGATATCCGACTCAGAAGAAGATCATGGCCAATCCGGTAAGGATGATGACGACCACGGTGCCTCAGCGTCAGAGCCATTTTTCGGCCCAATACCATTGGCCGGTCCACTCGTAGACGTTTTTCCGATATTTCAGGACGGCGACCCCGAGCGGGACGAAAAAGAGGAAATAGATGATTTTTACGAACATCGAAAGAGGGATTACGGCGCATAGTATACGGGTTGCCACGGGCGGAGCAACCTGAAAAAACGCGAGGATTTGATTATTTTTAACCTCATGTGGTAATATGTAGAAAACCTATTTTCCGGTCATGCCGATTCCAGAGAACCCCACAGCACATACGCCCGAATGGGCCAGGGATTTCCTCGTGGAATACGACGCGGCGTACGACGAGCTCGACGACCAGGGGCAATTCAATCCGACGCAGATCCACGCGATGCTCGCGAAGAAGTTTTTCAGCACTTCGGTCGCGCCTTCGATGACCCTTGCCAAAATCCGATCCCTCGCCGATTCCGCGAAGGTTACCGAAGTTTCGGCGGTCGCGGAAAAAGTCGCGGACGCCGCGGCGAAGCTCATCGAACCTCAGCAGACCACGCTTTTCGATTTCCAGCCTTCGGAAACTACCGAAGTGCTCCGTCCCAAATCGGAACTCGAAATGAACTACGAAGATTTTGAGGCCGCATGGGGAATACAGTCGGCGAACGGCGCGAAGCCGGAATACGTCGAATTCGAAACCGTGGTGAACGGCGTAAGGAAGACGGTACGGTTCTCGTACGTGCTCGCGAAGGCTATCATGATTCCGCCGTCGAAGAGCGTCCGAACCATGGCTTTGCGCCACCATCTGCATAAGGACGAACCCGACTTTTAAGCATTTTTGATTTGCACCGGAGCGTATTTTCTATATTATCCCCGGCGCACGTCGAATTCATTGGGGATTCGCCAAGTGGTAAGGCAGCGGACTCTGAATCCGCCATTCGGGGGTTCGAATCCCTCATCCCCAGCCATAGAAAACCGAGCTCGCTGACCATAGTGGTTGCGAATAACAAGAAGCATGAAAAACGCCCCGGAAGGGGCGTTTTTCATGCTGGCCTAACGCTTATTATTGTTTTTCCCGACGGTATTCCGAGAGGCAGTAGGAT
>JBAQKV010000012.1:0-1704 GCA_049301335.1 Patescibacteria group bacterium | reverse complement strand
GGTATCGACCAAAGGATCGAAGTTGGGGTTTTTGGCATACACATAGCCGTACGCGTCTTGACCGGGATAAACGGTCACGTTTTCGTAAGCCGTAAACCAGGCCCCGCTACTGACGATCCCACGGATGCGGATTTGGCAGTAGATGGGTGACGCCCATTGGTTGAAGACGGAACATTGACCCACGGCCGGATTGAACGAACAACTCGCGTTGATCGTGAACGGGCCGTTTTGAGCCATGGCCGGCTGGACGGACAATGCCGAAGCGAGCAGAGCGAGAACGAGGGTTTTCTTCATTCGGAACCTACCTTTCGTAACGGGATTTGTTTGGAAAAAGTCTTTCAAACGGAATCGTTTGGGACCGCGGATTTATACCGATGCGATACGAAAAGTAAAATGCGGTTTTCCAAGGAATCGGTTACCATCTTTCCGAATCGAACTCACCCCCTTCGAAAATGGACAACGATACCGCGGTAATGATCATCGAAATCGTTACGTGAGCCCTCGGGGCGGGATACGTCGTATACGGAAAAAACCAGAAAAAATGGGTCGCCGCGGTCTGCGGAGTGGGGCTCTGCTTCTATTCGTACTTTTTCGACGACGTTTGGGAACTGGCAGCCATCGGGGCCGTACTCACGGTCATCCCGGCGTTCGTACGGATATAAGGAAGGAGTTCAACTTGGCTTAAAGTCCGTTCGGCACAATGGCGGGGATATTATCCGAATCCGTTCGAACATGAACAAGCTCCCCCAAATCACGCTGGCGTTCTGGGTTATGAAGATTTGCGCCACGACCTTGGGCGAAACGGCGGGCGATCTCCTTTCGATGACGCTGAACGTCGGATACGCGGCGAGCTCGATGATTCTCATCGCGATATTCCTCGCCACCCTCGTCGCGCAGCTTTTCACGAAGAAACACCATCCCTTCCTCTATTGGGCGGTAATCTTGTCGACGAGCACCGCGGGAACGACGATGTCGGACTATATGGACCGCACCCTCGGCTTCGGCTACGCCACGGGGTCGGCCGTGCTCATTACGATCCTCGTCGCGATATTTTCGTACTGGAAATGGACGGGGCTTCCCTTTTCGATGTCGGAAATCAAATCGTTCAAGGGCGAAACCCTCTATTGGACGGCCATCCTTTTTTCGAACACCCTCGGAACCGCGTTCGGCGACTTTCTCGCGGACAGCTCGTGACTCGGCTTCGAAGGCGGGGCGCTGCTGGTCGGCAGCCTCATCGTAGCGACCGTACTGGCTTGGAAATTCACGAAAATCCCGTCGGTCGCGCTTTTCTGGATCGCCTTCGTACTGACGCGCCCATTCGGCGCCACCGTGGGCGACCTCCTTACGAAATCGTACGAAAAGTGAGGCCTAGGGTTTTGAACCGTAGGCTCGTCGGCAGTGCTTCTCGCAATCCTCGTCGGACTCGTCGGCTACCAGACTTGGAAGAAAAAAGAAGCGGCGAACGAAATCGAACCGGTACTCTCGAAAGTTTAAGCCTTCCCGTTCTGGAAATATTTTCGGAACACGTGGTAGACGTGGAAAAAATCGCCGGCGTTCTCCAGATACGAAAAATCGGTGGCGGCGTACATTCCGGTTTCTTTTCCCTTCGACAAGAAGCCCACTTTCAACGCGTCTTTCGGGAAATCGAGTTCGAAATCGACGGGGCTGTCGCCGATGACGACCTGTTTTTTCTCAGGATTCAGG
>JBAQKV010000011.1:0-5451 GCA_049301335.1 Patescibacteria group bacterium | reverse complement strand
CCCGTACCCCGTCCGTCTTCGCGTATTGGAGGAACTCTCGCTGGGAATTCGAAAACAACAACGTCGTCTACACCAACCGTCAAACGGCTTGTGGAGGAAATACCCAGGCAATCGCCAATTCCAACGGTACCAACTGCAACTCCGCGTACTATCTCGCCAGTTCCACGGCGGCCGGCGGAGGTTACGCCTGCCAACCGATCAGTCCTGCCGGAGACCGTACCCGCAGCCTTGGAGTCTTCGCGAACAACGGGCATATCGATTCGACCGGAAAGGTCATCTCCGGCCTTCAGTACTGCAACGGCATTTCCAAGGAATCCGAGCGCATCTCCATGACTGGCAGCTTACTCTACACCACGAACGGTGCCGGAGACGCGTCCTGCCAGACCGTATGTAACTACAATGCCAATTACCGCCTCAACTCGTTGGGCGTCTGTACGAACGACCGTGCCGACCGCAAATACCAGTGGAGGATAGACTTCGACACCTGCTGAGGTACCCCGGACGTATACGGAAAGGGCATCCAGAAAGCGCTTCGCCATTACTGCGTGGATACGAAGAACAACGAAGCCGAAGTCGCTGACGGATACTGCGAGAATTCCATAGGAGGCAACAATAAGGACGGCGTAGGATACTGGCCTTCGTACGCCCAGTACGAAACCCCGAAGATCGCCCACGCTTGCGACCTGAACGCGCCCGCGGGCAAATGTCCTTCCAACTACACCTGGAACGGCACGTCCTGCGATCCGAAGTCGAAGACCGTCAACTGTATCAACCTCGCGGACAACGCGCAGTGGAATACCGCTTCCTCCATTACCCAGACCTGGAACGGATCCACATGGCTCCCGACTGAAGATTCGGATTACAACACGTCCGCTTCGACGTCCCAGTGCCGCTATAAGTGCAAATCCGGATTCGGATGGGACGGAAACTTCTGTATGGCTTCCGTGGACGGAGCGTGCGGAAGCTCGGCCGGCGGTGGAACCTACAACTACCCGACTTCCAATTACTGCGCGAAGGGATCGAAAACCGACGTCGACAAGATCGGTGCCGACGGTACGTTCGGCTGGACCTGTTCCGGAGCGTACGGAGGCGTTACGGTTTCCTGTATGTCCTACAAGAGCGTCAACGCGTCCTGCGGATTGTCCGACGGAGGAACCTTCTATTCGAAGCCTACCATGGGCCTCTGTAATATCGGAAGCGCCTCGAGCGTGTCCGGAACCGGACCTTGGAGCTGGACGTGTGCGGGCGTACATGGCGGAACCAACGACAACTGTTCGGCGAACGCGTTCGCCGTGAACGGATCGTGCGGATCTTCCGACGGTGCCGACTTCTCTTCCAAGCCTACGAACAACCTCTGTGACGCGGGCATTACCTCTAGCGTATCCTGAACCGGACCATGGAATTGGACTTGTTACGGTACCAACGGCGGGAAGAACCAGAGCTGTTCCGCAAGCGTGACTACGGTCAACGGCGCATGCTGAAGCGCGGACGGTAGCTCCTTCCCGAGCAAGCCCAATAGCAATCTCTGTTCTTCAGGAACCGCATCGAGCGTGGGCGGAGGCGCTGGCGGACCTTGGAATTGGACGTGTTACGGAGCCGGAGCCGGCACCGACGCGACCTGTGGCGCTACGAAGCAGTAAGATTTCGCAATCATGAGAAAACTAACCGATTTCCAGAGAATGAATTCCCACGCGAAGATCAAGGCCGTAGCCGCGGTTTGCCTCACCGTCCTCCTTTCGTCTTGCGGCAATTCCGACGAAAGCAAAGTCGTCGCGCCGGTCGCCCAACAGACGAAGACCGCGCAAGAAAGGGCCGAGATGCCGAAACCTCCGGAAAAGCCCCGTACTCTCGACGAAGTGCTCTCAGCGCTTCCGGGCGACGTCAAAGACTCCAACACGTTCCGCATTTGCGCGGCACGCGCGGTCGAATCCTGCGAGAACATGGCGGTAACCGAGGAAGCGAAAACGAAATCCGACATTTCCCTTTGCGATAAGATGAAGTCCGAAGAGAACCGGGAATCGTGCAAGAATTCGCTCATCGCCGAAGAGGTGAAGAAAACCGGCGACGTCTCCAAGTGCGACGCGCTCAAGACGGGCAAAGAGGATTGCGTAAAGAACGCGGTTCTCACAACCGCGTTGAAAACCGGCGACGTCGCCAAATGCGACGCGCTCAAACCGAAGGACGGCGGACCCCGCATAGACGACGCCGTCGACATGTGCGTCATAGAGATCGTGCAAGCGACCGCGAAATCCCCGGAAGACGAAAAGAAGTGCGCTTCCATCCAATCCGAAGCCATTAAGACGTCTTGCGAGACTTTCGTTCGGACCAAACAGTACGACCGATAATGAAAAACCTCCGGGAAACCGGAGGTTTTTTTACGGTCCTGGAACTATTCGAACGTTTTTCCCAGGAATCCGTCCGATTTGAATATCGTACCGTCGGTCGAGACGAGAAGGCATTCCGTTCCGTGCGCGAGCGGGGCGTATCTTTTCGCCGTTTCGTATCCCATGGCGAAAAACGCCGTCGCCCAAGCGTCCGCGAGCCATCATTCCCGCGCGTGGACGAACGTCGCGAGCATGCGGTTCGCCGGTTTCTTCGTCATAGGATCGGCGATGTGCCCGCGCCCGTCGCCCCAGCTTCTTCGGTTCGCCGAACTGCCCGCCACGAATCCCCAGTCGGGAAACCGGATTTCGCCGATGGCCATTTCCGGATCCAGGGGGTGCTCGAGAGCTATGGTAAAAGGGTTGTCGGAAACGTGGCGTCATTTGACGAAAACGTCCCCGCCCGCGACGACGCAGACGTTCGCGAACCGTTCGAATCCCGTTTTTGCAAGATCGAGAACGTACCCTTTCCCTATGCCTCAGAAATCGATTCGGGCATCCGTTTGGAAATCTTCGGTTCCGCCCGCGGCGGGAAATCTTTCACCGTCGGGAATATCGCGCTCCACGGAGAATACCGGATCGGAACGGTATCCCCAATCCGCAATTACGGATTCGATCCGGGCGTCGAAATACCCGTCCGTCCGTGCGCGCATGCTTTCGCAGAGGCTCCAGAGTTCCGAGAACGTCCCGCTCACTTTCAGGGGTTTTCCAACGTTTTCGTTCGCGCTCCAAACCTCGGATCCGGGGAGGAAACGGGAAAACCGCGATTCGAAACGCCGGACCTCGTAAAAAAAACCGTCGACGGCTTTTTCCGCTTCGGCGACGTCGCGCCGTTCGCAATTGACGGTCGCGGTCACGACGGTTCCGAGCGCTCGGATATCTTTTCGTACCGTCTCCATGCTACCGGTTCGAAACGGCTTGTGCCCGGATGTTTTCGACCGCCACCATGAATCCCCGGTACGTGAGGGTGGACCCGCTCACTCCGCCGAGGCTTTCGATATCGGAAATCTTCTTTCCGACGACCTTCCGTATGTCCGTCGAGAACCTGCTGATCCATTCGGCGTTCATGGAGAGCGAATCCGCTACCGGTTGCACCGAGAGACCGGCGATGGTTCCGTCCCCGTTGGCGAGCGTGACGCTCACGACGATGCCGTCTTTCCCGATGGGCGAGGCGAAAGGGCCGTCGGCGCGGTAGGTTCCGTCCGAATATTCCGGAGCCGTATCCGGTTTTTTCGAGGCCGATCCCGACCAATCCCCCTTGGGTACGGAACCGTCGCCGTTCGAGCATCATACGAGCGCCGCCGCGCAGATTGCGGCCATCGAGATTTTTTTTCGCATGGGAAACGTGTCGTTATGCATTCGCTGATTATGATACCCGATGCCTTTCGGAATCGGAAATTAGGTCGTCGAGAACGTTTTCCAAACGAGCGTCATGATCGAAAGCACGTAGCCCGCGTAGAGCGCGATGCCCATTTTGAAGCTTTCGTACGCGCGGACTTCGAGACCGAGGCATCCGCGTTTTTTCGCGGCTTCGATGAGTTCGTACACCTCGTCGCCCTGGAGGGGGGATTCGCGGAGAAGGACGCCCGTCTTTTCCGATATTTCGCCGAAGGACGCCGAGGCCACGATGTCTCATTGCCGGAGTTCGCCGATCGCCACCGGTTTCGTATCGATCGCTTCGAATATCGGTTCGGATTTCGCTTCGAGCCATTTGAACGCCAGCGTGAACGCGATGGAGAGGGCGAAGCCGTATTTGTTTCCGTAGTACGCCGAAGAAGCGACGGCTAGGACGGGGAACGCGAAGGCCGCCTTCTCGTTGAAAATCTTTCCGGCGAAGGACATGGCTACGAGAAAGAACAGCGTCATGGCGAGGAACGGGGATTCTTTGGGCAGATGCGGTCAGACGAATTGTCCTCAAAGGTAGACGAACGCCGCCACGTTCAGATGCGCGGCCCGCCACCAAGGGCCGGATTTTCGAATCGTCGTCCGGTTCGCCCGGAGTTTCTTGAAGAACTCCCAGCTTACCGCCAGAAGGAAAAATCCGAACGAGGCGTAGGTGAAGTGGTTCAATACGCCCGTTCAGAGTCAGAATCCGCGTTCGAGCACGAGGAGTATCCACGCGAGTACGACGTAGTATTTTCCGTCTCATGCCCCCCAGCGGTCGTAGTGGTAGAACGCGTATCCGAATCCGAGAGCGATGCCGAGCGAAATGGCGAACCCCGTGTCCGCGCCGTTATTCATGGTCGCCATCGCGAGTACGCAGAGGAGAAAGAGCGGGGCGATGAGGGCGTTCCTGATCTTTCCGAACTTATAATCCGTCCACGCTCACCAAGCGGGGGCGATCGCCACGAGAACGAGAACGCCGAGGACGGCGATTTTTCAGAGGAGTACGGTATTCACTGGAAAAACGTTTTTTACGTTGCGATTATACGCGCTTTTTACCAATCCGGGAGTCTCGCTCGGATTGACAATCCGCCCCAAGTGTAATAGCATCCGACGTGACGCTTAACAAAGCGCATTACCTTTCTCCGTATGTTCGAATTTTCTTGGGTTCGAAGCGCGCACCGGAAGCTCGTTCCGGCATTTTTCGCGTTTTCGGTACTTTTCGCGCTTTCCATAGCGAATGAGGCTGCGGCATACGTGCCGTCGACCATCCCGAGCCTTACGAAGGCTTGCTATTATAAGATCTACGGAACGAAATACGACGGTACCGCCTGGAGCAGCGGCGATTGGAAAGCCATCGCCTGCGGAACCGCGGCGGCGCCGTCTTCCTTGAATTTCACGACTTTGCCGAACTCGTTCGGAACCATTCCGGACGGCGTATACTTCATCGAGCTCACTTCGGTGGACAATGCCGACAACTGGATGGACTCGACCAAGTACGGACCGTACCGCGTGGATACCACGCCTCCGAAGTGCGACATCACCGACGTGAAGCTCCTTGCCGGAAACTCCGGAAACCAATACTTCGACAAAGCGACCAACACGTTCTATTACAAAGGTACCGGCGGACAGGGGAAATTCTCCGTTACCGTCGATTCCAGCGCGTACACCCCGGGTGGCGCAGTAC
>JBAQKV010000010.1:0-4122 GCA_049301335.1 Patescibacteria group bacterium | reverse complement strand
CGGCGGATCCGTGGAAATCTCTTCCAACGGCCGCGTTTCCCACACCTATAAGAAATCCGGAACCTTCGACGTGACCCTCGTGGTCCGCGGTGCGAACGCCGGCGGACAGAACACCATCTCCCGCAAGGTCTACGTCACCGAGGCTAACGCCCCGTTCGCGCTCATCGGCCTCAAGATCGATTCCAACAGCGTCCAGACGACCCCCGGCGCTTGCGGAGACAAGGAAGCCTTCGTCATCACCCGCGTAAAGCCGATCGGTTTCACCGCCGAAGAATCCGTGAACGTCGACGGCAGCAACCAAGGGCTCTCGTACGCTTGGAAGTACGCCGGCAAGACCTCGACCCAGCGCGACTTCAGCTATAAGTTCGACGAACTCGGGTGCTTCCCAGTCACCCTTACCGTCCGCTCGCAGAAGACCGGAAAGACCCACGCCATGGAAACCTACGTGAAGGTCGAAAACGTCCTCCCGACCTTTTCCTCCCTTTCCGTAACTACCGACAAGGCCGAATCCGATCCGGTGGTCGTCAAGGTTACCGCGAACAACGCGGTCGACGAAGACGGCGTCATCACGTCGTACCTTTGGTACTACTACACCGATTCCGATCCGGAACCGCAGGATTTCCGCATCACCCGCAACAATTCCACCGCGTTCGTCCTTCCGCGCATTAACGGCAAGTACTACTTCGCCGTAACCATGGAAGACTCCAACGGCGAAAAGGTGAACTCCGACGAACAGCGCGAAGAACGCTACTCGCTCACCCTCGCGAGCGACAACATCAATACTCCGCTCATCACCCTCAAGGCCGACAAGACCAACGTCAACGCCGGCGACAAGGTGAAGTTCGACGCCATCGTCAAGAACGTCCTCCAGAGCGACATCAGCGACAAGGCCGAATACAAGTGGGACTACAACGGCGACGGCTTCTACGACGAAACCACCGATAAGCCCACCGTTTCCCACGCATACGACAAGCCGGGCTCCTTCAACATGAAGGTCAAGGTCACCTACAAGGGAATCTCGAACACCAAGTACCAGACCGTCAACGTAAAGAACGATCTGCGTCCGGGTGCCGAATACATCGCCATCGGCCGGAAGTTCATCTTTCTCAATACCACTCCGGGTATCTACCAGACCGCCAAGTGGAACCTCGGCAACGGCATCGCCACTTCCGAAAACAAGGATTCGTTCTCGTACGAATTCAACGAAGACGACGACCTCTCCGGCATGAACCTCCGTCTCGACGTTTCCGACGGCAAGGATACCAAGTACGTCGACGTCCCGCTCCGCAAGGACGTGGTCAACGAAGCCAAGCTCAAGAAATCCGAAGACAAGATCGCCCTATTCTCCTACCCGCGCGCCAACGACGGCGTAATCGAAGTGGCGAACGCCGGCGACAACGTGTTCCTCTACCTCGGCGAATCCAAGGATTCCCCGTCGAAATACGTCATCGATACCGACGTCGACCTCGACTCCGACCTCAACGGCGACAGTGCCGACGATGCGGACAACAAGGGGACCGAATCTTACGCTTCCGGCGCTCCTTTCGCGATCAAGAACCTCGAAAAGGGACACAAGAACCGTACCGTCCGCATCACGACCTACGACGCTTCCGGAAAGAAGATCGACTCCAAAGACGTCAAAATCGCCGTAACTTTCCTCAAGGACGAAGCGATTTCCGGCTCCGGTTCCGAAGCCAAGACTCCGGAAGGAATCTCGGACAACGACAAGGCGAACCTCGAAAAACTCAAGGATATCATTCGTACCAAGGCTCCGGAACAGGATCGCCTCAAGCTTATGAACTCGCTTTCCTCGTTGCAGGAAAACTGGTTCGACCAGCGCGAAAAGACCCGCGTGATCCTCGATATGGAAACCGCGCTCTCCGAACTCAAGCTCGACCAGGGAATCAAGGACGAAGCGTACTCGCTTCTCGAAGGCTTCCTCGTTTCGGATTCGCAGACCAAGGACGACATCGGCCTCGCGGTCAAGGTCCTCAAGTCGCTCATTCCGGAATCCAACGCCCACTACAAGGAAATCGTAGGCGAAACCGGTAAGCCGGGCCTCGTGGACGAAATCCTTTCGCACCCGACCAATACCGCGCTCAATAAGGAACTTGGCAAGAAGATCCTCGACTATATCAAGGACGACAAGAACATCGAGAACAAGGATAAGCTCATCATCAAGTCCCAGCTCGAGGTCATCATTTACGGAGGACAGGCGAACGTTCCGGCAAACGCCGAAACCCCGACTGCCGACGACTCCTCTTCCACTGGATTCGTTTCGTTCGTACTCGGAGTAGGGAAGGCCTTCGGCATCATCGTTGCCATCATCCTCGCCCTCTTCTTCGGGCTCTTCGGATTCTTCAAAGTTTCCAATACCAATCCGTCCCTCGGCTTTCAGGATTTCATCATCGAAAAGCTCTTCGGCGGATCCCCGGCACCCAAGAAACCGACCCCGGCGCCCGCTCCGGCTCCTAAGGCTCCCGAACCGAAACCCGCAGACCCTCTCGCCTCCATGGCGCCGGTTCCGGTCGTAGAAGCTCCCGCAGCTCCGGCGAACGTCGATCCCCTCGCGTCGATGGCTCCCGCGGCCGTAATGGCTCCGGAAACCGAATCGTTCGTTCCTGCCGCCGATGCGGAAGTGGCCCTTCCGGCTTGGCTCAAGGGTTCGTCCCTCGACCCGGCTCCGGTCCAGGAATCCGCCCCTGCGGAAGAACCGGCCGTAGAAGCCTCCGCTCCGGCGTTCGAACTCCCGTCCGAACCCGTAGTTTCCGAACCGGAAACCGCTCCGGCCGTCGAAACCCCGGCCTCCGACGACCTTCCGGATTGGCTGAAATCCGCTACCGCTTCGTCCGAATCTTCCAAGTCCGTAGCCGAAGAAGTCACCCTTCCGGAACCGGTCATCGAAGTCGCGGAATCCGTAGAGGAAGCCGCCACCGCATCCGAAGTCGAAGAAATCCCGGAAGAAGAAACCGCATCTGCGGTCGAAGTCGAACCGGAAACCGCTCCGGTTGTAGAAACCCAAACATCCGATGACCTTCCGGATTGGCTTAAGGGCATGGATTCGGCCGATATCGAAAATGAAGTCGCGGCTGAACTCGCGTCCACTCAGGAAGAACCGAAAACCGAAACTGCGGAATCGTTTTTCCCGCAGTCCGCCCAAGCCTCCGACGATCTCCCGGATTGGCTCAAATCCAGCGTTTCGACCCCGGTCGAAACCGTAGCAGAACCGGTCGCCGCCCCTGCGGTCGAAACCCCGGCCAACGCAGAACCCGCCGTCGAAAAGAAACCGAAGCGCGCTCCGAAGAAGGCTGCCGAAGATTCGGCCGCTTCCGCCCCGGTCGCCCCGGCTTCCGACGACCTCCCGGAATGGCTCAAACCGTAACAAACCGTAAGATATGACCGGATCCGACAATTCGAAAGACGCTTCGTCCAGCATGTTCGACGAACTGATGAGAACGACCCCGGGAGCCCCAGCGGCTCCGGGGGTTGATCCTCTTTCCACGCTGCTCGCGCCCGAATCTGCCGCGCCCGCGCCGATTCCCGTTCAGGTTCAGTCCGTCGCCCCGGCCGTTCCGGACGCCGTTCCCGGAAGCGCGTGAGCCGTCTCTTTCGTAGACCAGCTTACGGCTTCCGTCCAGGTTTCGGCACCGGCACCGGTTTCCGAAGTCCCGACCGTGGCCGCGATCGTCCCGCAGTCCGCTCCGGCGCCGGCGCCGGTAAGCGCGCTCGCGTCGATTCCGGGCATCGTCCTGGAGGGTGCGGAAGGGCAGGGGGGTTCGAATTCCGGAGGATCTCCGATCCCGCCGGCTCCGAAGAAAAAGAAAGAACCGATGCGTCCTATCGATTTCTTGAAAATCGTCGGCGCGCTCTTCGTCGTTTCGCTCATCTTCTTCGGTTCGTTCTTCGCGTACGTCGTCTTCAATCCGGAAGAAGCCAAGCTCTTCATCCAGTTCGGCATCAACCGGGCCGACATCCAGTCCCTTCTCGCGCTTCTCGTCAATTCGACCTTCGGAACGATCACGTTCTCGCTCTCGGTCATATGGATCGTCTATCTGTTCAAGATGATCCTGACGAAGAAGGAGTATAAGCGGAAGAAGACCGTCGCTACCATCCTCGCCATAT
>JBAQKV010000009.1:0-22603 GCA_049301335.1 Patescibacteria group bacterium | reverse complement strand
CGTCTGGTTGGTAAAAGAGTTTGACATGACGAACGACGGATGTCCGGTCGCACATCCGAGGTTTACCAAACGGCCCTCTGCGAGCATGATGATTTTATTTCCGCTCGGCAATTCGATATGGTCTACTTGGGGCTTGATATTGTCCCAAACGTATTTGCGCATGCTCGCGACGTCGATTTCGGAATCGAAGTGCCCGATATTACAGACGATCGCCTCGTGACGCATTTTGACCATGTGGTCGTGCGTGATGATGTCCTTGTTTCCGGTCGCGGTAACGAAAATATCGGCCTTGTCGCAGACGTCTTCCATTTTGACGATACGGTATCCCTCCATCGCAGCTTGCAGGGCACAAATCGGGTCGATTTCCGTAATCCAAACCGTCGACCCGAATGCGCGGAGCGCTTGGGCACATCCTTTCCCGACGTCCCCGTATCCGCAAACGACGGAAATTTTTCCGGCGATCATGACGTCCGTGGCGCGCTTGATACCGTCGATGATCGATTCGCGGCAACCGTAGAGGTTGTCGAATTTCGACTTCGTTACGCTGTCGTTCACGTTGATAGCCGGAAAGGGGAGACGGCCGTTTTCGAACATCTGGTAGAGGCGGTGGACCCCCGTAGTGGTTTCCTCGGTAACACCGCGAATGTTCTTCTTGATATTGCTGTACCAGGTCGGATTCTTTGCCAACTGTTTGCGAATGCTCGCGAACAACCATTTCTCTTCTTCACAGGTAGGGTTGTCGAGAATGGACGAATCCTTTTCCGCTTCGCTTCCGAGGATGATCAAAAGAGTGGCGTCACCACCGTCGTCGAGAATCATGTTCGGAGTGCCACCATCGTGCCAGTCGAGGATTCTATGTGTATAATCCCAATATTCTTCAAGCGTTTCGCCCTTGCTCGCGAAGACGGGGATTCCTGTCGCCGCGATTGCCGCCGCCGCATGGTCTTGCGTCGAAAAGATATTGCAGCTCGCCCAGCGGATGTCTGCTCAGAGATCTCGGAGAGTTTCTATGAGGACCGCTGTCTGGATTGTCATATGGAGGGAGCCGGCGATGCGCGCACCCTGTAACGGTTTGCTGTTTCCATATTCTTCGCGCAAGGCCATAAGGCCTGGCATTTCGGTTTCCGCGATTTCGATTTCCTTGCGCCCGAATTCGGCTAAACCGATATCGGCAATTTTGTAGTCCATTTTGTTATGATTGGATATATGAATTGGATTTTACGTAAATATGACGTTAAGAAAAGAAGCTTTCTCAAAATTCTCGATTTCAAATTTCATTTATTACGTTCATGTCGAACATATGGTTCTGTCATCAGAAATGCCGGATTTTAATCCCGCCGAGAATACTTCAGAGCCGGCACGATTTCTCGATATTCCAGCCTTCCGACAGTCAGAACAATAGTCATCATCTGTAGGCGTCTCAGCATCCCGTCGCATCGATTACCGAATCCGAGAACGTTGCGGGAATGTGGGTAGACTTACCGCCTTCGAATACGCTGGATCAGTTTTCGCCGAGCGTGATAATCGCGATTTTTCCGAATGCGTTTGCCTTCGAATCGAAAGCTTCGCCCGTTATCTGAAAAAATCAGTTCGCTTCGTATTCGTTCATGATGGTCATGTCCGTGGATATGACCATCTCCGTAAGTTCGCTTGCATCAAACAGACCCATTGCCTGTCCGGGGTCGAAAATAGTGTAGGTTCCGGCTGCCGATCGCTCCCTGATTCTTCTTATCATTCCGTTTTTCGAATCCGGCGAGATTATCGCATGGGAATACTCTTGCATTTCAGTTGGTATTTCTCATGAAAACGACATCGCCCCCGGATGGAACGCGGTTATTTGTCTGCCGATTTCATCTCCAATAATGAATCCGTGGGCACTGAACGAATCAGGGTATGCCCTGATCGATTTCGTACCAATTCCGAGGGATCCGAGCCGTTTTACGTATTGGTCGGCATCTTGTCATACAGATGCGATGACATCCGGTTTTTTGCCGAGTAGGGCAAGGTTGTATGCTATGTTTCCCGCGGTTCAGCCGTACTCGCGACGTATCTCCGGAGCGAAGAGGGAAAGATTGAAGCTGTCGAGCGCATCGGGGAGTATTTGGCTCTTGAATGTTCATGTAGTGCTTACGATCGTATCGAAGGCTACGGAACCGGAGATGAGGATGGACATTTTCAACTTGTGATCATTATCTTGATTAAGAGCGTTTACTATTCTTGGAAAATACGCTTAGCTACAACGATACCCTCAATTGGAGTATTTTTGATTTTGAATTGATAATCAGTCTCGCTTCAATCTATAAGCCACTCAATGTCCACTCATATGTGCAGGGCTACATATTTTCGGAATGGATTTAGTATTTTGCTTATGATTTCATTTTTTGATGTCGAGTAAGTCGAAAGCGGTAAATTGCATGATTTTACGAGACCTGAGCTACACAGTCTGAGGAATACTTCCGTCGTGAACTGTTGTGACGGAATTTCTTTCGATGTGGCGCGCACTCAGTTCGCGTAAATTCTTCATGAATCCGAATCAATCACAATGCCACCTTGTCATGAAACAAATTCCAAAAATCACAGCCCAACATACTTTCATGTGACTGTTCATATGGTTCGGACTTCTATCCCTTCATTTTTTGTATTTCATAAGAGCTCTTTTGCTGATACGGTTTTGATGTCTAGTTCCGTACTCTTATCAGTTACGGTAGATAAGAGCACGCTGAATTGCTTGAAAGAATCGCATTTCAACCCCTCGGACACACTCAGCATTTCTTCGTATGGAATTTTCCGTGATAACAGAATCACATAATTCATATCAATGGAACTGCCAGTTCTGAATATCAGATATTCTCAACTGGTATGTTTGTCTATGTTTTCCTTTAATTCATGAGTCAGTAGGGCCTCGCTTTTTGAATTTTCAAGGTTTGATTTTCATAAAAGATGCTTGCTGCCCTCGTGTGCTTTGTTTAATAGCCAAAAAAGTTCACTTTCCACTATCTTTCATTCGTGGTGTTTTCTTATCGCATTAATTGCGTTCAGCGTAAGCATCTCTGAACATGTCACAATCATCTCCATGCTTTCCGTTAAGGAATGCTTTCTTGATAATCAGTTGCCGGAAGTTTGGGTAGCCAAATCTATTTCACACGCTATCGCTTCGGCTCATAGGATATTGTTTGCCAACTCTCAGTACCAGTGTGAGTTCTTTTCAGTGGTTTTCGGTGTTAAGACAATCATTTCGAAAGGCATTTTTCAGATTTCTCAGAGAATTTTCCGGATACTTGTTCCAGAAAATCTCCTTGAGGTTGATTGTGAAAACGCAAGCGCCTCGTCTTTGCGGGGCAATGGCAATCGAGCTTCCGTCCTATGTATTATGGTTTCCATGCCATCATGCAGCGCGCAATATATGGCTGACATAGACGATAGTCCCATGGTTGTTTCATTGTATCTTAGCCTTAAGAATTCCGCTTTTCTTATGAGATCGCGTATGAATTTTGATTCATACGCATCTCTCTTTTCAAGGAAGAATCGTTCCATACTAAATCCGGGATTTTCACTGTACTCCAATGCAAGTACAGACAGAAACGCCACGGCATCTGGTGTTTTATTTGGGACTTCGTTTAATATTGATAGTTCGCAACTTGCGCTTGGATATTGCTGTTGAAGTGCATCGATGAACGTTGCTCTTGGGGATTCAAACCTATCAGTATCAAGTTGCTCGAATTTCGAAATACTTGGATTGAAGCGTACATACTTGCCAATTGTAATCTTTCAATGGTCTGTCTTCTTGACTGAAACGTAACAATTAAGTGGAACCTTCTGTTCAACCACAACTCATCACATAACGCATGCGGTTCATCAAAATATGCTTATGGAATGAGGGATTTTAAAGACCACATCAGCATTTGATGCAAATTCCATATATATTTCAGGATGCTCTTGGGCAAGTTTCTGGCTATCCATAGTTTATCGCTAGTGATACATGGAGCTTACGGTAATCGCATTTATGGCCACGAATATTTTTTCTTAAAAATTTCCTAACTATTTCACCGTCACGCTCTTCGCCAAATTCCTCGGTCTATCGATTTCCCTTCCAAGAGTAAGGGCGGCATGGTATGCGAGCAATTGCCCAACCACGGTGGCCGCAAAGCCGAACGTGAGCCCCGGAGCATTGGGTATGACGATGTTCCAATCGGCTTCGGTAACCGGTTTTGCGCTGATGGCAAGCACCTTTCCGCCTCGTGCCCGAATCTCGGCAACGCTCGACTTGTTCTGCGAGAAGAGCGAATCGTCTGGGAGAAGGATTACCGACGGGCAGTTCTCGTCGATGAGCGCCAACGTGCCGTGCTTGAGTTCGCCAAGGGGCATGGCGTGGGCGTGGAGGTAGGTGATCTCTTTGAACTTCAGCGCCGCCTCCGCCGCGATGGGGAGCATATGCCCGCGTCAGAGAAAGAAGAGGTGCTGGTATTTGGAGAGTTCTTTGGCCGTACGCTCGATGGACACGGTGTTCGAGAGAACTTCCTGCATGATTTCGGAGAGCTTAGAGAGCTCTTCGAGCGCACTGCGGTATTTTCTGAAATCTTCTCACCGCTTGATGGCGTAAAACAGCGCCAAGAGCTGCACGGTGGCGAGCTGGGCCGTAAAGGCTTTGGTAGAAGCCACGCCTACCTCGGTGCCCGCTCGGGTGAAGAGCCCGAAATCCGTAAGGCGGGAAATCGAAGATCCCACCACGTTGACGATGCCGAAGGTTTTTCCTCCCTGGGCCTTGATGAATTTCAAAGGTTCGATGGCGTCTGCCGTTTCGCCCGATTGCGAGATGAAAACGTAGAGTGTCTTGGGGTCTATTTTTACCGGAGCGTTCAAGAACTCGCTCGCGATTTCTGCCGAGGCGCTCATTCAGGCGAATTCCCTAAACGCATAGCTTCCCGCCCATCCCGAGTGGAAAGACGTTCCGCAGGCGATGAATTTGATCCGCTCGATTTCTACGTCACGCAGGTCTTGAAATGCCGCGGCATTAAGCACGAGGTCTTTGAAATCCGCGCGCCCCTGGAACACGGCCTTCATGATTTTGGGCTGTTCGAAGATTTCTTTGAGCATGAAGTGGGCGAAATCGCCCTTGTCGGCCTTGAGGCTTTCGGTCTCCACGCGTTCGAACGGGCGCGAAACGAGCGATCATTCGGATTTGATTTCGTAGCTTCCGTCCGGCTTTACGCGGACGAGGTCTCCATCGTCGAGAAACGTCACCTGGTCGGCATATCCCGCAAGGGCCTGCACGTCTGACGCGAAGAAGCATTCGCCGGTCTTGGGATTTCGCCCAAAGACGAGCGGGCTACCGTATTTGACGCCGATGAGTTCGCCCGGAAAATCCGAATGCATCACGAGGAAGGCGTAGGCGCCTTCAAGGCGCGGCAAAACGGCCTCGACCGCCTGAATGAGCGCGTCGGGGCTTCCGGTTCTCAATCTGACGGCGGTCTCTTTTCCAAGAAGTTTCGCCACGATTTCGGAGTCGGTCTGTCCGTAGAACGAGGTTCAGGTTTTTTTAAGCTCGTCGGCGATTTCCACGTAGTTTTCTACGATGCCGTTGTGCACGAGAAAAAGCCGGCTTTCGCTGTCGGAATGCGGGTGGGTGTTTTCGATCGTCACCCCGCCGTGGGTGGCCCAGCGGGTGTGCGCGATGCCGTACGAGAATTCGGATTCGGGTTTTCGGGTGTTCGAAACCTCGTTCACCAATGCCGATACTTTGCCTACCGCTTTGAAGGTTTCCACTCCGTGCGCCGCGTTTCCGACGGCGATTCCGGCGGAATCGTACCCGCGGTATTCGAGCCTTTCGAGCCCGTGGAGGAGGATCTTGTCGGCGTCTTTGCGGTTACCCGCGTAGGCGAAGATTCAGCACATTTTCCGGTGGGGTTAGATAAGCGATTCGATATGTTCGAGCAACTTCCTCTGGAATATCTTCTTGTCGAATTTCGATGCGTAGCGGCGGATGTCGTAGGCGCTCCAACGGCGGGTTTCGAACGCTTCGATGGCTTCGTAGAGGCTTTCGGGGGTCTGTTCCATAAAGAACGTTCCCGATAATCCTTCTTTGACGGTTTCGAGCGCTCAGCCCTTGCCGTAGGCGATGACGGGCGTTCCGCACGCCATGGCTTCGAGCGGCACGATGCCGAAGTCTTCTTCCGGCGGAAATACGAACGCCTTGGCCTTCTGGAAGAGCCTGACCTTTTCTTCGTTGGTTACGCCGATGGCCCATTCGATGTTGGGCTGGGATTTCTTGAAAAGTTCTTTGAAGAGCGCGTTTTCGGTAGAGGTAGCGATGATGAGCCGCTTGCCGGAAGCGTTGAACGCGTCGACGAGCAGGTCGAATTTCTTATAGGGGATGATGCGTCCCACGGCGAGATAGTAGTCTTCTTTTTCGGTCTCCACCACGAATTTTTCAGTATCGATGCCCGGAGTGATCACCGTCGCCGGGCGGCGGTAGTATTTGGCGATGCGCTTGGCGGTGTTGTTCGAATTTGCTACGAAATCGTCCACGCGGTCGGCGGCGTCGCGGTCCCACTCGCGAAGACGCTTGAGCATCATGGGCATCACGAGTCTTGCCAAGGGGTTGAAAATCCCGAATTCGAGCATCTTCTGGTACTCGTGGGTATGGCTCCAGTAGTAGCGGGTGGGGGAGTGGCAGTAGCATACGTGCACGGTCTCGGGCTTGGTGATGATTCCCTTGGATTCCGCGCTCGACGACGAAATGACCACGTCGTACCCCGAAAGGTCGAAAGACTCGAACGCGTACGGCCTGAGCCACGGAAACAGTTTGGGGCGCGAACATACGAACGGGATTTTCTGGAGGAAACTCGTTTTTACCGTTTTGTTTCCCAAAAGTTTCGTGAATTTTTCTGGAAAATAGACCGACGAAAATACGTCCGCCTGAGGGAAGAGTTCGAGCATGTCGGCGAGCACTTGTTCTGCCCCGCCCCAGTCTTTGAGCCAATCGCAGACGATGGCGATTTTCTTATCCGGCAATCCAGGCGTGATACGGGACGCATGGAAAGGGAGAGCGCCGTTTTCCTCAAGGGTTTCGAGGGCGACTTCGTCCGGTCCGGACGCTTCCTCGAGACGCTCCCGAACTTCGCCTTCGTGGGCGGTTTCCACGGCTTCCTGCGTGAAATTTCCGTTAACGTTTTCTGCCATAGCGCTTTACAAAGGATTAGGCTCGTGTAGGATTCGGCCGAAAGTATACCGCCCCACACGATATGGCCAAACCGAAAATCTGCATTCTCCACGACTTTTTTCTCTATCGCTGAGGCGCGGAGCGGTTCGACGTAATGGCGGCCCAGGCCGCCGGAGCCGACATCGCCGCCGCGTACTTCGACCAATGAAGCTTCGATCTCGATTCCATGGGATTCGAAGGGAAGAAAATAGCGTTCTCCCGCAGGGCGTTCCCCGAGTCGGGCGAATCCTCCTGATTCGTGGAAAGATGGTTAGACGCCAAACTCCCCGACCGGATCAAGCGAATGGCGCGTTACGCCCTCTTCAAATTGGCGGTCCGCTTCAAGACGGGTTTCCTAAAAGGGTACGACGTGGTGGTTTTTTCGGGCGATACGCTTTCTGCGGTGGCGAAATGCCGGAAGGATGCCGTGAAAATCTGCTACTTCCATTCGATTCCGCGCTACCTTTTCGATCAGAAGGACCTCTACCTCGCCAAAGTTCCGCCGTATCTCAAATGGCCGTACCTCGTAGTACGGTTCTTCGTTACGAGGAATTTCTTCAGAAATCTCGCCAAGGTTTCGAAAATCTACGTGAACGGTGAAAATCTCAGGACGTATTGTCTCGAACACCTCCGTCGCGAGGCCGAAATTCTCTATCCGCCCGTCGATACTGCGGAATTCGTTCCCTGTGATCCTTCGGAAAAGGGCGACTACTACGTTTCTTTCTCGAAACTGGCCACCTTCAAGCGCGTCGACGTCGTCGTCCGCGCGTTCAAGGAAATGCCCGATAAGAAACTCTTGGTCGTGCACGGCGTCAACGATCCCCAAAAGGACGAAATCTCCGCCATGGCGGAGGGGGCTCCCAACATCGAATTGCGGGTCCTCCAAGACAACGCCGAACTGCCCGGCGTCGTCGCCCGTGCGATCGCGACGCTTTTCGTGTCGAAAAACGAAGATTTCTGAATGGTGGCCATCGAATCCATGGCGGCCTGAACCCCGGTAATCGGCGCCGATTCCGGAGGCATAAAGGAAACCGTCGTCGCCGGAGAAACCGGCGTATTCGTGCCGGAAGTGTTTTCGTTGGACGACTTGCAAAGGGCGGTGAATGAAATGACGCTCGAAAATAGCCTCTCGATGCGCGACGCTTGCGTGAAACGGGCCGAAGAATTTGGAAAGGAACGTTTCGAAAAGGAAATCCGGAAGTCGTTCGCGAAATAACCGGAACGCCCTCGTTTTTTTGCTCCCCGGGTGGCCATGTGCTACGATAGGGGGGTATTTCGTTTTTCATCGAACATGTCCTCTTCCGTACCGGAATCCTCGGTCGCTTCCGAGTTGCCCGAACAGAACGTCGCGCAGATTACGGCCGATTGGTACAAGGCCGCGTCTCTCGTCGACATCATCGCTTCGCTCGATACGCTTCCGTTCCCTCCGAGCCATATTCCCGAGTCGGATGCCGACGGTTCCGTTACCAAGGTCGTTTTCGCCCGTCTTTGCCAGCAGAATCCCCGCCTGGCGGTACGGTATGCCGACGGGCGTTTGGTCAAACGCTCCGAGAACGGGCAGGGCCTTGATTATTATTTCATTCCCAAACGCGGCGGTTTCGAACTTCATGTCCACCACCTTGACGCAAACGGGGAATGGGTGCGCGACGCGTACGAGATGGACGCGCAAGGCAACGTGAAATTCGTCGCCTACGTTACGCAGAAGAACGAGGGCAGATATTACGCCGACCTCGATTTGGCGGATGCCCACGGCCATATGGAGGAGCCGAAATTCTCGGATTACACCGGCTCGCTCCCTCCTGCCGTCCACGACCCGATCGCCAACGTCGGAAAAGTGCGCCAGGTAGTCGGACGCATCATCGACGCCGCGGTGCTATAGGCTTGTCCGGAACGCGTTTCTGAAAATCCCCCGTTCGAACGGGGGATTTTCATGGTTATTTTTTCGCGAACGAGAGTTCGTTGCCGGAAACTTCGTTGAGTATCGCCGACACTTCCGAATGGAACCGTCTGATTTTGTGGGCCAAGAGGTCGTGGAACTGGGTGATATGCCCTCTCGACAGCGCCCTTACGGCTTGCTTCGACGTCCATTCTAACGCTCATTGCGTAGATACGGTCTTGAATTTTTCACGGCTTTCGTGGTATTTTCTCAAGTATTCGCAGTCTTCTTTCAGTCTGACGGCGCTTTCTTTGAGTTCTTCCGCCGCGGTCCTCGCATGCGGTTTTTTGCGTGCGGCGGATTCGAGGGCGTCCATGGCGCGGTTCACGTATTCGAGCGCGATTCTCGCGGATTCGCGGAATCCGAATTCGTTGAACGAAAGAAGGGCGACCCGGTGCATTTCGCGTCACTGGAACGGTTCGGTTCTCGCCCGGCGCTTCTCCGGTATGGCTTTGGCGCTCGTTTTCACGTACCGATTATCTCCGTTTCGGTTTTAGGAATCAAGGCGCGAACGTGGTTTTTTTCTGAAGACTGCCGACCGGCCTTCGCGGAGTTCGGCTTTTGGGGCGGTTTCCTTTGACCGGCAAGCGGTTTCCGATAGAATCCACCGCGTTTCAGCAACCCAACCACATGTCCAAATCCATCCGCAATTTCTGCATCATCGCGCATATCGACCACGGAAAGTCCACTTTGGCCGACCGTTTGATCGAAATCACCGGCGCGATGCAGAAACGCGACATGCGCGCCCAGACCCTCGATACCATGGATATCGAACAGGAACGCGGCATCACTATCAAACTCACGCCGGTCCGCATGGAATGGAAGGGCGTCGAATGCAACCTCATCGATACCCCGGGGCACGTCGACTTCCAGTACGAAGTTTCGCGCTCGCTCGCTTCCGTAGAAGGCGCGGTGCTCGTCGTAGACGCTACGCAGGGCATCGAAGCGCAGACCCTCTCCAACGTCTATCTCGCCCTCGAGAACGACTTGGCCATCATCCCGGTTCTCAACAAGATCGACCTCCCGTCCGCCGACGTCGAACGCGTAACCAAGGAAGTCGTTTCGCTCCTCGGCTGCGATCCTTCCGAAATCATCCCGGTTTCCGCGAAGACCGGAGAAAACGTCGAAGCCATCCTCGACGCGGTCGTCGAACGCTTTCCCGAGCCGAAAAAGCTCGACAGCGAGTCCAAACTCGTCCCCAACGCTTCCGACAAGGCCGAATCCGGTGCGGTGAAGGCGCTCGTCTTCGATTCGCAGTACGATACCTACAAGGGCGTCGTCATCTACGTGAAACTCTTTTCGGGTACCATCAAGAAGGGCGACAATCTCGAACTCATCCATACCGGTTCGAAATTGGATGCGCTCGAAGTGGGTTGCTTCCGCCCCAAATACGACCCTATCGGCATCATCGAAGAAGGCGAAATCGGATACGTCGTCACCGGCCTCAAGACCGTCGCCGAAGCGAAGGTGGGCGACACGCTCTTCAAGGGCGCGGCAGACCGCAAGTTGCCCATCGACGGGTTCAAACGCATTACGCCGTTCGTCTTCGCGGGCGTCTACCCGGTAGACACCGACGAATATCCCAAGCTCAAGGATTCGCTCGACAAGCTCATGCTGAACGACTCCTCGCTTTCCACCGAAAACGAAGTTTCCCCGGCGCTCGGCCACGGTTTCCGTTGCGGATTCCTTGGGCTTCTCCATCTCGATATCGTCAAAGAACGTCTCTGGCGCGAGTTCGACATGGACGTCATCATGACGAGCCCGCAGGTGACGTACCGAATTCTCGTCGCCGGCGACAAGGTGGCCGACTATCCGCGCAACCGCCCGGAACTCATCGCGCACGAAACCAAGACCGCCACGGCCATCTACGTCTCCAATCCCGAAGATCTCCCGAAACCGGGCAACCTCATCCATATCGAGGAACCGATCGCCAAGATCGAAATCATCACCCCGTCGGAATACGTGGGCGGACTCATGCAGCTCTGCCAAGAACGCCGCGGCCGCTTCAAAGCGCAGCACTACCTCGACTCGAACCGTGTGGTGATGACCTACGAAATCCCAATGGCCGAACTCGTGGGCGACTTCTACGACGACCTCAAGAGCATTTCTTCCGGTTACGGTTCGCTTTCGTACGAATTCCTCCGCTACGAAATGGACGACCTCCACCGTCTCGACATCCTCGTCGCCGGAGAAAAGGTCGACGCGTTCTCGATGATCGTGCACTCCGGCCGCGCTCGCACGCTTGGCGGAAACATCTGCCGCAAACTGAAAGACAACATCCCCAAAGCACAGTTCGCCATCGCAATCCAGGCCGCTCTCGGCAACACCGTCATCGCCCGCGAAGACCTCTCCGCTCTCCGCAAGGACGTTACCGCCAAGCTCTACGGCGGCGACATCTCGCGCAAACGCAAGCTTCTCGACAAGCAGAAGGAAGGAAAGAAGAAAATGAAGCAGTTCTGACGCGTTTCGATTCCTTCCGAAACGTTCGTGAACATCCTGAAGAAGTAGTCGGGGGCATTTTCCTTTGATTCGGAGCCTCCATTCCATATAATCCCGGCGTCTTAAAACTCTTTTTTCTTTCCAACCATGCAGCGCACGCTCATCCTCCTCAAGCCCGACGCAGTCCAGAAGTCCGTTGCCGGCGACATCCTCGCCCGTTTCGAACGCAAGGGTCTTAAAATCGTAGGCCTCAAGATGCTCCAGATGGATCAGGCCCTCTGCGACGACCACTACAGCGAACACGTTACCAAGGGCTTCTACAAGTTCATGTCCGCGTTCATGATGTCCGGTCCGATCGTAGCCGCGGCTATCGAAGGTCACGACGCCATCAAGGTCGTTCGTACCATGTGCGGCGCTACCAATCCGGCCGACGCTCTCCCGGGTACCATCCGCGGCGACTACGCCAAGAACATCGACAACAACATCATCCACTCTTCGGACTCCGAAGAATCCGCAGCGAAGGAAGTCGCTCGCTTCTTCAAGGAAGGCGAACTCTTCGATTACGCTCGCACCCTGGTTGATTAATTTCTAAAAACGCAGGGGGCGCAAGCCCGCTGCGTTTTTTAGTTCCCGAACATGAATCCCTTCCCCGGTTCCGTCACCGATTTCTCGCTCCATCTGTCCGATCGCGAAACCCGCCGCATCGACACTTTTTTGGCGAGCCAATATCCGGAACGTTCGCGGTCGAACATCCAACGTCTCATCGACAAAGGGTTCGTGAAAGTGAACGGCGTGGTCATCGACAAGAACCGCAAGGTCTACGCGAAAGACGTGATTTCAGTGGAATGGAAGAGCGAGCCGGGCAAATTCGAACCCGAGGACATCCCGCTCGACATCGTCTACGAGAACGCCGATTTCGCTATCATCAACAAGGCTCCGTTCCAGAACACCCACCCGGTCATGGGCGAAGGATGAAATTCGGGCACGCTCGTCAATGCGCTGCTCCACCATTTCAAAGAACTCTCCGTTATTTGATGAGTAGAGCGCCCCGGAATCGTCCACCGTTTGGACAAGGATACGTCGGGCCTCATCGTCATCGCCAAGAACGACCAGGCCATGACGGCGCTCCATAAGAACTTCCACGACCGCCGGATTAAAAAGACGTACCTCGCGCTTTCCCTGGGCGCGCCTAGGGAGAACGAGGGCTACATCGAGTCGTACATCGGTCGCGAAGCCGAAAGCCGTATCCGCATGACGGTGACGAACCCCATCAATCCTAAGATCGCCAAGACCGAATTCAAGGTTCTGGAGAGGGGATTGGAAGGGAAGTACGGCCTCTTCGAAGTGAACCTGCTCACCGGCCGCACCCACCAGATACGCGTCCACCTTTCGACCATCGGATACCCCATCATCGGCGACAAGGTCTACGGAAACGAAAAAGCTAACCGCGTAGCCGAAGAATCCCATTCCCTCGAGCGCCAGTGGCTCCACGCGTATTCGATTTCGTTCGCGCTTTTCGGGAAGGCCTACAAGTTCACCGGCGCCCTCAAGCCCGACCTTCTGGCTTTCGATCCCGAAGGACTCGCGAAATATTCCAAGAATACCGTGACCATCCACGAATACGTGCCGGGCGTTCCCAACCCCGCGTACCAGGATCCCGTGAAGCTCTCGGAAGAACTCGACGAAGACGAAGATTCGGTATAATTGCCATGAATAGACGGACTCCTCATTCCATTTCCATGCTCGGATACACTTTCTCGCTCGCGTTCCGCGGACTTTCCACCTACCGTTGGAACAATTTCCCCCGCGTGGAACAGGTTACCGCCACCGATAACGTCGCGTTTTCGCTCCACGTGTCTTACTTGGTAGCGCGCCTTTACGAAGCGGAAACCGGCACCAAGGTCGATATCGGCTACCTCTACCGCCGCGCGCTCTACTCTTCGTTTTCCACGTTTCTCCACTCGGACATCTCCAATGAAGTGAAGCAGATGGTGAAAGCGAAGAACCCGGATATCTACCAGAAGTTGTCGGACGTAGCCTACGACCGGCTCCTTTCTTGGGATTTGCCGGATTTCATGGAATCCGACGTTCAGAAGTACCGACGCCCCGATCCTTCCAAAGTTCTCGAAGAACGCATCTACCAGTTTTCCAAAAACTGGGTTTCCTACCAGGAAGCCTTCGCGAGCAATTTCGTGTATTTCCGTTCTTTCGAACGCCCGCTCGACGCCATCCGCGAACGCTACCTCCAGAGCGAATACGCCGATCTCCGTCCGCTTTTGAAGCTCGACCCCGTCGATCACGGCGAAAGCGAGCGTTACCTTATCGCCATCCGCCGTCTCCAGTCGAGCTTCCGGTGGAACCACATGCGCCGTACGAACCCCGTTTCGGTCATGTCGCACCTGTTCTTCATCTTCTTCATCAGCTACGTCATCGGCAACGTCGAAGGCCTCTCCGAAGCCGAAACGACCGACATGATGACCACGGCGCTCTACCACGACATTCCGGAAGCCATCACCGGAGACGTCATTACGCCCACTAAGAAATCCGTACCCGGTTTCGAAAACCTCCTTTCCGAAATCGAAGAGGAAATGCTCGACGAATACCTCATCGAGCACATCCGTCACCAGCCTTTCGCGGCCGAACTCAAGAAACGCATGCTTTTCCCTTGGGAATGCGAACATGGAGACCTCGTGAAGCTCGCGGACGTGTTCTCCGCACTCTTCGAAGCGAAGATCGAAGTCGCCAACAGCGCCGAGTTCGACCACGTGTACCGCAAGATCCGCAAGGCGCTCCACAAATATCCCAATGTTTCGGTGAACTACCTGTTTCGTTTCGGGGTCGATCCGTTCGAGGAAAACCTCGAAGAAGTGCTTAAATAATCCGCATGCTCGCCAAAAAAACGCCCGTCCTATAAGGAGTGGGCGTTTTTTTTGTCTTCCATTCGGATTCCGCTGGCAAGGAGCGGGAGTTAGAATCCGAGGATGCGGAGCATTCTTTCGGTAAATCCGAGTTCGCTGTCTTTGGACTCTTCGGCATATCCGGAGAGGAAAGCGCGGAGATTGGAGATCTCGGATCCTTCGGGAATGTCGATGTCGACGGTCTTGATTCCTTTTCTCGCAAGGGTGAGGCGGAGGTAGATGGGTTCTTTCCCTTCGAAAAGGAAGGAAAACGTCTGGATGGTGCCGAAGTCGTAGAATTCGGAACCTACGCCTATGCCGTTCTCGTTGACGACCACCATGGCCGAATCGGGGGCGTTGTTCTCGATGAGCAGGAAAACCCCCGCGAACACTACCGCGACTACCGAGAGGGCGTAGATGCCTTCGACGAAACCCCAAATGACGAGTGACGCGATGACGATCCCGGCGATGGCGTACCAACTCGCGCTATGTTCCTTTCGTACGACGACGTTCCATTCGAACATGTTCTTTTGATTAGGGAGCCTTAGATGTTCGTCATGACGATCTTGATGATCGCCCACGAGGATACGGCGAGCGCGAAACCGATGAGGGACGCGGTGATGATCTTCTTCGCGGTGTCCTTGTCGCTTTCCACTGATCAGAGCGAGAGCCTGAACGCGCCGTAGATGATCATGGTAACCGAAACCGTTCCGGCGAAGCCGAGGAAGAAGTTGGTCGAATTCATGATGACCTTCGGAATGTCTTCGAAGGTGAAATTCCCGTTGCGGATTTTGTCTTCGGTAATGCCGTTTCCCCCGATGAATCCGGCGTCGGCGAAAGCGGAACGTACTTGCGAAAGGGCTGCTACCGCGGCGAAGGCCGCATGGGTCGCGTATCGGTTCATGTGTTGGTGTCGGTTAGTCGTATTTCGCCTTAACGGTGGGATTATAGGCTACCGGAGCCCTTTTTGAAATTATTTTTTCTCCCCGCGTTGAAATCTCGCGTTTTTCCCTTAGAATCGGGACAGTTACGTTTTTTACCATACCGTTATGAAAATCCCCCTTTCCTGGGTGGGGCTTTTTTCTCCCGTTTCCGAAACCCTTTCGAAATACGGAGCCAAGCCGCTCGCGCACGAATACAGCATCCGCACCGCGGAAATCGAAGGCATCGACGTCTTTTCGTTCGATTCCAAAATCGTCGTGGGCAAGGTCGTAGAGACTTCCGCGCATCCGGACAGCGACCATCTCAACCTCGTGAAGGTCTCGCTCGGCGGCGACGATGTCCGCAACATCGTATGCGGAGCGCATAACGTCGTGGGGGCGAAATACGTGGCGCTCGCCACCGAAGGCGCGACCCTCGGTGCCGATTTCGTCATCAAGCGCGCCAAAATCCGCGGACAGGAAAGTAACGGCATGATCTGTTCTCTCGACGAACTCGGCCTCCAAGAAGAGCGTGCCGAAGGCATTTTCCGTCTCGAAGAGGCGTACGGAGAAGATTTTCTCGAATCCAAACTCGGTACCCCGTTCGGCGAACTCCCGCTCGAAATCCCGGGTCTCGACGGCAAGCTTTTCGCCGCCACTTTGAACGACGTCGTTTTCGAAATCGACAACAAGTTCATCACCAACCGCCCCGACCTTTTCTCGGTCGAAGGCAACGCCCGCGAATTCTCCGCGCTTTTCGACCTCCCGTTCCAGCGTTACGAAGCCGAACTTCCCAAGGTTTCCAATCTCGAAGTCAAGATCGAATCCGACCGCGTCCTCGCGTACCGTCTCGTATCCGTAAAGAACGTTTCGGCAAAGGAATCGCCTTTCGCGATCCGCGTCCTTCTCGGCCGCGCCGACGGAAACCCCAAGCTCGACTTGGTCGACATGACCAACTACGTCATGACCGAACTCGGACAGCCGATGCACGCGTTCGACGCCGATAAGATCGACGGAACCGTTTCCGTCCGTCTCGCTAAGGAAGGGGAATCGCTTCTCGCCCTCGACGGGAAAGAATACGCGCTCACCGCGGAAGACCTCGTCATCGCTGACGAATCCAAGGTTCTCGCAATCGCGGGCGTCATCGGCGGAGCGTACAGCGCCGTCAGTTCCGATACCAAGAATATCCTCATCGAATCCGCGACCTTCGATCCGACTTCCGTACGCCTCACTGCCGTACGCACCGGATGCCGAACGGATGCCTCCACCCGCTACGAAAAGTCGCTCGACCCGCTCCTCACCGGCCGCGCCGTTTCCCGCATACTCGATTTGCTGAAATTCTTCGGCAACGATTTCACGGTAGAATCCGCGTTCGAGTATCTCGACGCCTCCCGCGTGAACGACGTTTCCGTTTCGCTCGAACTCCCGTTCGTGACCTCCAAGCTCGGTATCGAAATTCCGCAATCCGAGGTTACCCGCATTATGGGCAAACTCGGTTTCAAACACGAAATCGCCGGTACCAAGCTTACGGTCAAGGTTCCGTCCTGGCGCGCTACGAAGGACGTCTCCATCGCCGAAGACATCGTAGAAGAACTCGGCCGCGTCTACGGATACGACAAGATTGCCGAAAAGGCCGTTTCCGGCGCTATCGACCTCTCGCCGCGTAATCATGAAATCGAATTCCGCAACGAGGTGCTTTCGCACTTCGTTTCCCTCGGATTCTCCGAAGCGTACGCGTATTCGTTCTCGAACGCCGAAAAAGATGCGAACATCGGTTTCTCGGACATGTCCGGTGCCGTCGCCATCCTCAATGCCGTCAGTACCGAATACACCCACATGCGCCGCTCACCGGCGGCATTGCTTTTCCAAGCGGCATCCGAAAACGCCAAACATACCGCTTCGTTCTCGTTCTTCGAATACGGAAAGGTCCACTTTAAAAATGCGGAAAACGACTTTACCGAAAAACGTTCCCTCGCGGGCGTTTCTTACGGCTCTTCCGTCCTCGTCGGTCGTGACGCCGTGACCTCGTTCTTTTCCCGTGCGCTTCCCCGTGCCGAATTCGTGATTTCCCAAGGCACGGACGCTTCGAAGTTCCCGTTCCTCCACCCGGGCAAGTGCGGAACCGTTTCCATCGGCGGAAAACCGGTCGCCGCATTCGGCGCCGTACATCCGAAGACGGCAGAGAAATACGGGTTCGTAGAAGTTCCGGTTTCGTACTTCGAAATCGACCCCGAAGCCGTATTCGCCCTCGTTCCCGAATTCGGCGAACCCGCTTTCGTGGAAATCTCCAAATTTCCGGGAGTTTCCCGCGAGCTGAACTTCGTCATGGACGAGCGCGACAGCGCGGGCGCGGCGGCTTCCCTTATCGCCTCCGCAAGCCCGTTGGTTTCCGGCGTGACGGTCATCGACACCTACCGCGACGCCGTCAGGGTAGGCGAAGGCAAGCGTTCCGTGACGTTCTCGTTCCGTATCGAAGATCCGGACAAGACCATCACCGATACCGAAGCGTTCGACATCCTGTCCCGCGCGATTGCCAAGATGGAAGAAGCATGATACGCTTTGAGGCGTTAACCGCTTCCTAAAGCCGAATGCCGCCCCATCAGATAGAAACCCCCGATTCCATGTCGAAATCCGAAGAAGACCTCGCGGCATCCGCGCACATCAGGCAACAAGCGGAATTTCGTTTCGTTCCGGAGTCCGCCCTCGCCCTCGGCGTAGCCCTTTCCGTAAAGGAAATGGTCAATGCCGGCATCGATTACGCGGAGAATTATCCGGTGCTTGCCGAGGTCGCGCACCTTTCGGGAGAACCGCTTCTCGAAAAACTGTCCGTGCAATCCTATTCGGACATGCTCCGCTCCGAAATGCTGGACTATCTCGATGACTACCGTGCGACCGGCAAGCGCACCGAAGCCCGCGCGGCATTCGACCATTTCATCGGAAACGCGGCGAATACCTACCATATGGTCCTTCGTAATTCGATGACCCGCGAAAAATATTCGCCGGTTCTCGAAAGCCTGCCGTCCCTCGCGCGCATCATGCGAATCGTGAATACCAAACAACCGAAATCCCTCTACGACAAAATCAGGGAAGAATCCGTTTCCCGCGTAAAAAATACGAACCTCTCCTGGCAGGCCTGGCTTGCCGAAGTTTGAACGCATCTTCAGTAAACCCGAACGCGTATGGACGCCTCCCAATTCATCTCGAACAACCCGATATACGCGGAGGCCGAAAAATCGGTAACGCAGATCGTCGACATCGCGAAGGCGTACATGAAGGGAACTTCTCCGGAAACCGTAGAATACGAGATCCGGAAAGCCTACGCCTACGCCCGCGACGCCCACGAAGGACAGACCCGCAAATCCGGTGAACCGTACATCGTCCATCCGGTCGAAGCGGCCAAGATGCTGACCATACTCAAGCCTGACATCATTACGATCCAGAGCTGTTTTTTGCATGACGTTCCGGAAGATACCGACCGGACGGTGGAAGACGTCGAGAAAGAATTCGGCCACGACGTCGCGCACATCGTCTCGGGCATGTCGAAGCTTTCGGCGCTCAAATACCGCGGCGAAGAACGTACCGTAGGCAGTCTTCGCAAAATGTTCATCGCCATGAGCGAGGACATGCGCGTCATCCTCGTGAAGCTCGCCGACCGCCTGCACAACATGACGACGTTGGATTTTCATCCCACGCCCGAAAAGCGCCGTCGCATCGCGCTCGAAACGCTCAACGTCTACGCTCCCATCGCCGACCGTCTCGGTATCTTCGACTTCAAGGAAGCCCTCGAAACCGAATGTTTCCGCATCCTCTATCCGGAAGACTACGCCCGCATTACGGGCGAACTCGCCGAACTGAAGATCGAGCAGGAAACCTTCGTCGTAAAGGCGAAAGATTCCATCCGCGCCCTGTTGCCGTCGAACGTTCCGGTAGTCGACATCTCGTTCCGCGTAAAATCCCCGTTCAGCATCTATAAGAAGATGCAGCGCAAGGGATACGAAAGCGTCCGCGACATCTACGACCTCTTCGCGCTCCGCATCATTACCGATTCAGTTCCGCACTGTTACGAAATCCTCGGCATCATCCACAGCGCGTGGACCCCGGTACCGAAGCGCTTCAAAGACTACATCGCCCTCCCGAAGGAAAACGGCTACCAATCGCTCCATACGACGGTCGTGGGCATGTTCCAAGAGTTCCGCAAACAGCCGACCGAAATCCAGATCCGCACGCTCGACATGCACCGCCAGGCCGAAATCGGCGTCGCGGCGCACTTCGAATACTCGGAATCCGGAAACTCCCGCATCGCCAAAGACGTCTATTGGGTTACCGAACTCAAAGAAATCCTCGAAAAGTCCGCCGATGGCGAACTGATGGACGAAATGAAGATCACGCTTTTCGACGACCGCATTTTCGTTTTCACCCCCAAGGGCGCGGTAGTGAACCTTACCCGTGGGTCGACCCCCATCGACTTCGCGTATTCCATCCACTCCGACCTCGGCAACCACCTCATGATCGCCAAGGCGAACGGAAAGGTCGTGCCGCTCGACTACGAACTGAAAAACGGCGACCGCGTGGAAATCGTCACCGACAAGTCGCGCAAGCCTTCGGTAACGTGGTTGTCGTTCGTAAAGACTACCCGCGCCAAGGACGTCATCAAGAGCTACATCAATCGCGAACAGCGCGAAGACATCCTCGAAAAGGGCCGGAGCATTCTCAATTCGTACCTCCAGAAAAACTTCGGAAAGGCGCTCGACAAGGACATGTCGATTTTGAAAGTGCTCGACGGCCGCGAACTCGATACCAAGGGCAAGGAGGAAATCCTCGTACAAGTGGGCAACCTCTCGCGAAAGCCGAGTTCGGTTATCAGGGCCATCCGCGAAGCCCACGGAATCCCGCACGAAAAGGCGGTGAAGGCCGAAGGTTCGTCGAACCGCTCGAAAAGCCACGACAAAAAAGAAGACGCCAACGAACTCCCGCAGCTCATCATCGGCGGCGAGAAGGGGATTCCTCACCGCATCGCCAACTGCTGCCTTCCCAAGGTCTGAGACCGCGTGGTGGGGTATTCCAGCCGCTTCGGCATCACCATCCACCGCGTCGACTGCGGATCTTTGAAGAAGGGGACGTTCGACCGCTTCATCCCCGCTTCCTGGAGCGGGTCGGAATCTTCCGACCTCCGGTTGAAGGTGGAAATGGTGTTCGAAAACAAGATCGGCGTCCTGCGCAAACTCACCGACATCTTTTTCCTCATGAGGATCAACATTCTCGAAATCGGACAGAAGAGCGAAGACGGAGGAAAGAGCGCCCGCATCACTTTCGACCTCATGACCGAAGAAGAGGACTACTACATGTACGAACGTCTCGTCGAGCGCATTCGGTTGGCGATTCCCGAGTTCAAAGAAGCGAAGCTCATCGAAATGAGCTAGGCCGTTCCTTTGAGAACCGCCCGTTTCTTATAGCGGATGGCGAGCGTAACGAGCGTCGCGAATACGACGAGGAGCATGAAAATCGACGTCACGTCGCCGGTAATGGACGATATCGTTTCCCATTGGTCGCCAAAAACGTATCAGAGCCCCGTGAAGATGGCGACGTAGAGAGTTTCTCATGCCACGTCGAGCAGGATGAATTTTTTTGGCGAAGTCTTCGAAAATCCGGCGAGCACATTCATGGTCGGTCCGAGTCCGGTAGCGAGGAACCGGCTCGTGAAAATGGCGGATGCGGAATGCTTGGAAAAGAGTTCTTCGATTGCCGTGAATCTCGCGGAATCGAGGATATTTTTCAGTCCGATTTTTTTGAATATCTCCCGTCCGTAGCGGAAAGAGACGCCGTATCAAAGCATGTCTCCCGCCACGCACGAAACGAGGGCGTACGTGAAGATTTCGTCCATTTCGAAATACCCTTGCGATGCGAACGCGCCAGCAGCCATGAGCAATGCCGTCGCCGGCAGGGGAATTCAGAGCGATGCCGAGCCGACTACGGCAACGAGCAGGGCGTACTTCCAGATGAGGAGGTAGGGGAGGAGATATTCGAGCATGGGCTATTTCGGGCTTGGGGATTTCCAATTGGCCTTCACCGTCTCCCGGACGGAGTTCAGGAATTCGTCACGGTTCGCGCCCGTCTTCTTCGCGTATTTTCCGATAGGGAGGTTCGGATAGGAGGGGTCCTCGATTTTCAAAACGTTTTTCAAGACGTCGTCCGGCAGTTCGAAAACGACGTTCACGTATTTGAACGTCATCCAGGGCTCGATATTCATCGGATCGGGCGTATTGGGCACCGTGCCGGGTTTTCCGCCGAACAAATCGGAAATCGGCGGCCTGTGGCTGAAGGCGCCTTCGTGCCTCGCGTCCTTCACGTGGAGTACCAGATATCCCGAGAACGTGACCAAAAGCCCGAACGTGCAGAGCAACGCGGCAATTTCGCCCTTCGTAAGGTTTTTGAAAGGGTTTTTCATATTTCCGCTTTACGCGTTCATCGAATAGAAACGCAGCGAATTTTCGAACACGGCGCTCTCGACTTCTTCGCCGCTTTCGCCCCGGTAGGTTTTCAGGCGTTCGAGAACGTGCCGGGTATTTCCGCTCTCGTTGACGGTTCAGCGCACGGGTTCGGGGGCGAGGAACGGAGCGTCGGTTTCGACGAGAATCCGTTCGAGCGGGAGTTCGCGCGCAGCTTCGTGGAGGTTCTTCGCGCTTTTGTAGGTCAGGATTCCCGAGAATCCGAACATGATTTCCGGAGAGAGTTCCATTGCCCTTTTCGCGAAGATCAGATCTTCGCTGAAACAGTGGATGACGGCTTTGCCGATGGAGAATTCCTCGATCGACTCCAAAAGCGCCGATCAGGAATTTCTCGTATGGATGACGAGCGGGAGCCCGAATTCCTTGGCCAGGGCGACCTGGTACGCGAACGCCGTCCGCTGGTTCGCGATTTCGCGCTCTTTGGCCGAAGGGTCTTCCGACAACCGGTAGAAATCCCATCCGGTTTCCCCGATTGCCACTATCGAATCCCGTTCGCGTTCCAGCATGGCGCGGATGGCGGCGAGTTCGTTCGCGACCGTTTCCGCGCTCATGTTCTGCGCTTCGCCGGGATGGAGGCCGACGGTCGCCCGGTAAACGTCCGGGTATTTCTTGGCGAGCGCTACGGCCTTTTCGCTGGATTGCGCGCCGCAGCCGATCTGGACGGCGAAGCGGACTCCGTTTTTACGCATGTTCGAAAGGACCTCGCC
>JBAQKV010000008.1:0-8306 GCA_049301335.1 Patescibacteria group bacterium | reverse complement strand
GCCGGAGACTTCGCGAATTCCGCATAGAATTCGTCGACCTTATCGGCGGCTACGTACCCTACGACGACGTTTTTGAGCGATTCCCTCAACGCTTTCGCCTGGGTGTCGAATTCCGTCCGCGTAATCGTTCCGGCCTTAAGGGATTCCGAGAGCGTCCTCATGGAAGAACGGTTCGATTCGAGCGCGCCGGTAAGGGTGGCGGTTTCCGAAGCGGTAAGGTCGGTTCTCAGGAACTGTTTGAATTCCATTCCCTGGCCTTCCTTGCGTTTCGCGGATTCGCTCACCGTTCCGGTTCCCATCCGGTGTGCCGGACGTTCGGATACGGACGATGCGGTTTCGCCGTCTGCGAATACCTGGGAAGTCGCCATGCCGAGACCGACGAGGACGAGTGCGGAGAGTGCCTGCTTTTTCATAAATGCGATATTCAAAGGTAAGATCGTGCGCCTTTCATCAGGCGACAGGGGAATGGTACGCGCCGTACTTAAGGAGAATTTGAAAACGGCGCGGAAAATCCGATGGGCACTTTTCCGCGATGTCCGGTTCCAATAAGAAAACCGCCCAACCGGGCGGTTTTCTCGAACGGCGGATTTTCATACTTCCCGAACGCTCGGTCGGCTTACTGCGCGCCGCCGGTTCCCTGAGTTCCGGTAGAAGCTGGAGTTTCGGGAGCGCCGGCAGCGGGAACGTCGTCGTTATCGGACGGACCGAAGCCCATTCCCATGCCGCCCCTCATTCCGCGACCGTGGCCGCGTCCGCCTTCGCGCCCTTCGCCGAACTCCTTACCGAGGTTCGGGTGCTGGGCCTTGAGGACTTCCGCCGCTTTTTTCATGGTTTCGGTGATCTTGGCGAACTCTTCTTCCGTCGGGATCGCTACGCCTTTGGAACGGAGGTATTCCCGTTCGGCCTTAGCGGATTCCTCGTGGATTGCCTGAATTTTCTGCTGAGTCGCGTCGCGCATGGTCTTGAGGGTTGTCTTATCGGTATCGGAGAGTTTCGATTCCGCATCGCGCGCGGTCTTCATCTTTTCTTGGAACGCCTTCGCTTCGTCGGCGGTAGGAAGGGTTACTCCGCTCGCCGCGAGGGCGGTACGGATTTTTTCGTTGGAGAACATTCCGGCGTTTCCGCCCATCATCCCTCCGAAGCCTCCGTCTTTCATGCCGCGTCCTTCGCCCATATGGGATCCGGATCCTCCGCGCATTTCGCGGAACGCCTTGGTAACGACGGCGGAGCCGGTCGAAGTGCTCGCTGCGGCGAATCCGATTGCGGGAACGGCTACGATGATCGCGGCCGCGGCGATTGCCATCTTTTTCTGTTTTGCGTTCATAGTATGGAAGTTGAATTGATAAACGCGGTTATGTCCGCCGGATTTCCCGGTGACGAGAGCATCATGCCCGGCGAAGTTTAAGCGCGCTTGAAATGCGCCGAGTTTCTCGAAAAGCCCCTTGGAATAGGCGTATCGGTGCGTATTCTGTAAGCGTATCCCTATTTGAACGCGCATGCGCATCCTCGTAGTAGACGACCATCCCAAGCTCCGCGCGAACGTCAGGACCTTCCTCCGTCTCGCGGGAATGGAATCCGACGAAGCGGTTACCGGCAAAGAAGCGCTCGAACTCGTGCGCTCGCACCCGTATTCCGCCATCGTGCTCGATTTGAACATGCCCATCATGGACGGTCGGACGTTTCTGAAGGAAATCCGCGCCATGGGCGACAATACCCCCGTGCTCGCGCTTACTTCGGATTCGCTCACCGTGGACAAGGTCGAGACGCTCGACGCGGGCGCCGACGATTATCTCACCAAGCCTTTCGAACCGGACGAACTCGTGGCGCGTATCAAGGCGGTCGCGCGAAGGCGCGAGAAACCCATCGAATCGAAATCCGAAATCTTCGGGTACGACGTGGACTTCGACAAGATGAAGATTGCGAAGGACGGCGTTTCGTACGACCTTCCGGCAAAAGAATGGGGGGTCTTCGAATTCCTTTCGAAAAACCGCGGAGTGCCTAAGAACAAATCCGAAATCCTCGAAGCCGTTTGGGGCGAAACCGAAGAATCCCTCGGGTTCGACTCGGTCACGCTCGAAGCGCACGTGTCGTCGCTTCGTAAAAAACTTTGAAAAGACCTCATACGCACTATCAGAAACGTCGGTTACGTAATCGAATAATATGAACCTTAGGGAAACTTTCCACCGCCCCGAATACCTTCTCGCCTCGCGCATCACCGTCTCGGTGCTCCTGGCGCTTTTGGGCGTCATGGCGGTCGCGGCTTCTTTCGGCTGGATGGTCGACGGCAAACGCGTGGAGGACTTTTTTGAAAAACGCGTCGAAATGCTCGCCAACCGCAAGGCGGAACTTCCGCTCGCGATTTCCAAAGCCGACCGCCCCGAGCTCGAGTCCGCCAAATCACAGGAACGCGGTTTCGGGCAGCGCTGACCGCTCCGGAATTTCGCCGTGGTATACCGTGACGGCTCGTTTTCCATCGTAGGGTCCTTGGAATCCGAAGACGTCCAAGGGGACGCCTTCAAAGACCTTCCGTTGGGGCGCGCGGAAGTACGGAGTCTCGGCGACGACAAGTACGTCGTGTACGCCGTGCGTTTGAACGACCAGCGAACCCTCGTGCTCTACGAACCGGAAGACGTGCTCGTGTGACCCCGTTTCGCCATCCTCACCTCCGTTCTTCTCGGGGTGCTGGCTTTCTCGGTATTGCTGTTCTTCATCTCGCTCTCTTTCGCGAGAAAGGTCATCCGTCCCATCGAAGAACTCGCCGAACGCGAACGCGCGTACGCCCGCCATATCGCCCACGAACTCAAGACTCCGCTCACCGTAGCCAAGAGCGACATGCAGTTGGCGCTTGCCGTGAAAGAAGGCGCCGAGGACTACCTTAAATCCGCCATTTCCGAAATCGGAATGATGAGGGATACCGTCGACGATCTCCTGCTTTTCTCGGCTTCCGGAGCGCTTGCCAAGACCGAGCCCACCGATCTCCGCTCCGTATTGGACGACACGCTCGCACGTACCTGAGCCGCCGAACGTTTCGCCGTCGCTGTGGCTTCCGATGCTCCTGCCACGGTTCCTGCCGACGCGAAGATCCTCTGAACCCTTTTCAGGAACCTCGCGTCGAACGCCCTGGTGCACGCGCCTTCCGATTCGAGGATCACGGTACTTTTCACTTCCACCGGTTTCGAATTCTCGAATCCGGCGCCGGATGCCGACCCGAAGGTCATCAAAAACGCCTTCGACGCGTTCGTGGGAACGCCCGGAAAGGGGTCGGGAATAGGCCTTTCGCTCGTCCGCCGCATCGCGGAAGCCCACGGATGGGACTCTTCCATGAAATTGGAGAGCGGAACCGTTACGGTCCGCGTGAAGTATTCGAAATAACTGTCGAGGAACTTTTTACAAATTTCTCCGACATGCGAAAACCCCGGAATCATCCGGGGTTTTTCTTCGAAGCGTTTCGAATTACGATACCGCATCGAGGATTCTCGCTACCCAATCGTTGGTGGTTTCGGCGTCGAGGTGGCCGTGGGTTTCGCCCACGTCCGAGTGGCGTCCGTCTCCGATCTTGTTCGGAAGGAAGTGGCAGTCAGAACCGAAGGTGAGGATGAGTCCGTACTTGCGTTTGGTCCGAAGTACCGCGAGCGTCCATTCGGGAGTCGCGTGGGGATTGAGTTCGATTCCGTTGATGCCCGCTGCGACGAGGTTTTCCGCAATGCCGTTTTCGAAGGCTTCCACGCCTTCTTTTTCGAAGGTGAAATTCGGATGGGCGATCGAGAGGATGCCCTTGGATTGCCGTACCACCAGTTCGGAGACGAGTTCGGCTTCCGGTTCGTATTCGGGGAAGTTCTGCGCCACGCCCACCGGAGAGGGGGATTCGCGCTTGAGAAAGAGCTTGATGAAGTCGTTCGCCTTGGTGATTTCGGCGCCCATGATGCCCTTGGTGAGCGCAGGAGTCGAAGGGCGTTCGACGAGGAATTCGGCGAGATGGAAATTCGTGAGGTTCGCCAGGTCGAAGCCGCCGTTTTCGAACCTTTTGAGGAAGGCTTCGTGGGTGACGTCGAAGCCGATCTTCGCGAGGGTTTCGCACTGGATGGCCATTTTGCGCACCCGGCCGTTGCGGGTTTCTTCCATGAGCGCGTCGATTTGCGGCACGAAGCTCTTAGCGTACGAGGTAAGGTGGAGGTGCTTCACTTTGCCGTCACCGATGGGTGCCCTCGCTGAGATTTCGACCCCTTCGAGAGTGCCGATGCCGTTTTTCTCGGCGAGCTTCGCGAATTCGCGGTTGACCACGTCGTGTTCGGTGGCGACGGCGAAGCGAACGCCGTTTCGTACGCACCGGGCGACCGCCTCGGCGCTGGTAGCGCCTCAGTCGGACATGGTGGTATGGAAGTGGAGGTCGGCTTTGTCGTATACGGCATTGACCGAGAGGGGGAAAACGTTGCTCATGGGATGGACGGTGAGTGGATAGCGGTGCGTCGTCCGGACAAACGCATCATCTCCGTAACCTTGGAAATGTCTTCGGTTTTTAGCAAATATGAAATTTCGTCCCAAAACGATTTTCCATTTTTCTTTTCCAGTAAAGGAATATACTCCTTTTGAAAAGTGATACGAAACATTCCACTTATGGACAAACTCCTCCTTTTGAAGAAAGCCGGGCTGAACGAACGCGAATCCGAGACCTATCTCGCGCTCCTTTCGAAGTTTCCGGCGACCGTCGCGGAAATCGCCAAATCCGGCAACCTCCACCGCCCGGACGTCTACCGCGCGCTCCCGAGTCTCATGGAATCGGGTCTCGTCACCGCACACCCCAAGGGCAAGCGCACGCTCTACGTGCCAGAAAGCCCGCGCAGGCTCGAGCGCCTGTACGAGGAATCGAAACTCGGGTTTTCCGCCATGGTCGAACAGCTCGATTCCGAATTCTCCCGTTCTGTCGACCGTCCGACGCTCCGTCATTACGAGGGGCAGAAGGGTATCCACGAAGTGCTCTTCGACATCGTCGAGCGCGTTCCGAAAGGAGGGGAGTACATGCGCTTTTCTTCGAGAAAACAGCTTCCGTGATCCGAGCCGCCGCCCCTCCAGGAGCGCTACGTCAAGCTCCGTGACGAGAAAAACCTCTCGCGCCTCGTCATTACCAACGAAAAATCGGTCGCTTCCAAAAAGCAGCGCCCAAACCGGGAACTCGCCGCCATTCCGGATTCTTTCGGTTCGTTCGACGACGACGTGACCAAGATCATCTACGCCGACCGCGTCGCCATCATCGACTACGCCTCGAAAACCGCGTTCACCATAGAATCCGCGCCGCTCGCGAGACTCGAAGAGAAGATTTTCCGAATGATGTTCCGGTACCTCCGCCGAGACGGCCAAGACGAAACCTCCGTCCGCGAACGATTGAACCGGGCTTCCTCAAAATAATCGCATACCGATAACCGTTCCCACATGTCCGAATCCGAAAAACGCGACGCCTGCGCTTGGTGCCTCTGAAACGAGCTCATGAAGGCCTATCACGACGAAGAATGGGGCGTCGAAGTCCGCGATCCCGTCGAACTTTTCGAATGCCTCTGCCTCGAAGGCCAGCAAGCCGGGCTCTCCTGGCTTACGGTCTTGAAAAAGCGCGAAACCTACCGTTCGCGCTTCCACGGTTTCGATCCCGCCAAGGTGGCGGCTATGACCGATGACGAAATCGACGACGCGCTCCTCGATCCGGGCGTCATCCGCCTTCGGCTGAAACTCGAAGCCATCCGGAAAAACGCCGTAGCGTACCTCGCGTACGTGAACGGGGGAGGGGATTTCTCAAAACTGCTCTGGTCGTTCGTGAACGATCGGCCCATCGTGTACGTTCCGAAGGGACTTTCCGATTTCAAGGCGAGAACGCCCGAAAGCGACGCCATGTCCAAGGCGCTCGCCAAACTCGGGTTCAAATTCGTCGGTTCCACCATCTGCTACGCCTTCATGCAGGCCGTGGGAATGGCCGTCGACCACGACTCGGGATGCCGGTTTAACTGAACTCCGCGTCGACGATAGTTTCCGGACGGACTCTCGAACCGGCGATTCCAGCGACGTCCGCGTAGATTTTCAATTTTTCGGCCACGTCCCTGACGGATTTGGGAACCGTCATGCGTCCGATTTCCCGGACGCATTTTTCGTACGCCGCCTGTGCGGATACGCGCGATACCCCGATACTTTTCAGGTTCGCCGGATTCGCGAGCCATTCGTCCCGCGCGAGCGCGACCGATTTGGCGGCGACCGAAAATCCGTCGATTCCTTTCGATTGCGAAAGTCCGATCCACCGTTCGAGTTCGCGTTCGAGACGTTCGTAGTCCGAATAATCCTGCGCTTCCGGGTCGCTGCCTTCCATTCTGAGCATGACCGAGTAGTAGGCGCCCGAGGTCGCACGGAGTTCGTTTTCCGTTCTGGGTACGTCGAGATTCACGGACGAAGCGACCTCTTCGGCTTCGATTCTGAGCGCGATTTCGGCGCGCACTTGGTTCTCGAGCCCCGAAAGCGTTTCCGACATCATCGAGACTTGCCGTTCGAGTTCGAAATTTCGTGCGGTCGCCCGCTGGTAGGCGACGCGTTCGCCGTTCAATTTTCCGTTTTCGGATTTGAGCGTTCCGTTCTCCGACCTCAGCGTTCCGATTTCGGAATTCGCCCTCCGGAGTTCGTTCAAAATATCCCCGAGTTCCACCACCGGCGACGCGCCGGATTTTCAAAAACCCTTGAGGAGTCCGGAGATCTTGTCGACGTCCGACGCCTTTCTCGCGACCGTTTCGTACAAGTCCCGCGCGATCCGCGTCTCGCGCTTGGCCGCGTCCCGCTTCTCGATGGCCGCGTCCCTTTCGATAACCGCTTCGTCCCTTTCCCGAATAGCCGCAGTTTTGGCCGTCTTTTCCGCCTCGATTTCCGTGAGGAGCGATTTTCGGTTCCCTACGAATTTCGCCACCGCGTCCTTGAGGGTGGAATTGAGTTTCGACAATCGGATTTCAAGCTCCTTGCGCTCATTTTCCGCAGTTTTCACCCTCTCCAGTGCCGCGGTCTTCTCTTCTTGGCCGATTTCCGATTGGCGGAGCACAAAAGATACCGCGGCATCCGCTCCTTTCGCCGAAATCGCGCGGATTTTCGCTTCGGTTTTCTGTCGGACGTATTTCGCGGCGAGTTCGCAACGCTTGAGATCGCGGTCGCATTTTTCGGCGTCCTTGAGCATCGCGTACCCCTGGTCGACTTCCGTCATGATCCGGTTTTCCCCTTCGGCGATTCCGTTCTCGACCTTCGTCCTTATGGAGTCCGTAAGTTCGGTTATGCTTCCCCCTCCTCATCGCACGAGTTTCCTGAGCGATTCTTCGAACGCGGCAAGCATCGCGACGGTCAAAACGTTCTCCAATTTTTCCGCCTCCGTCGCGGTATTCCGCCCTCATTCGTACACGCGGAAAAGAAGCCGCTTTCCGGCTTCTTCCAGATTATCGCCGATTCCGGCATATGGCGTGCGTGCGTTCATCATGTTTCATGATGGTTTATAACTTCGTGTACGCATATGTCAATACTTTCCGAACCATGAAAAAACCCCCGCGAACGGGGGTTTCACGCGACGTGTCCTGGCAGCTCCGAGTAGCGGATGTGCTAGGATATACCTACTCTGATACCAATGAATGTGTCCTCAATTGGCGAATAGCCATATCGTAGCAGCCAAACAGCGCGATTTTTTTACTGCAACGGCGCAAACCGTTTCCTCACGAATCGCCGTCTTCTTTTATGACGGCAACGTTTGCTGATTACTCAGCTGCCGATTGCTCAGCGGTTAGGTCTTGGAAGATAACATCCTTCGCTGTATTCCCAGAAATGGTCTCTGAGGTCGGCTCCGGAAGGGGGCTCTCCATATTCGTCGGATTTCCAAAGCTGATACATCGCCTCCCTTTCGGAAAAGTAATGTCCAGTTGGAAGACAATCTATGAAGTCTTCGTCGAACTCTCTTGGTGTTGCTTGTGCTTTTCTTCTCGCCATGACAGGCCCTCCTTGAAGTTGGTTTGTGTTTGCGGATCTCCACCCTATGTGAAAACCACGGCGGGATTATATCGGCGAAACGCCGTTGTCAAATCGTTTTCTTCAATCCAAGTACCCATACCCGCTTTATTTTGACAATCGAATTATCGTAGATATAAACTGATTGAAGATTAACTGATCAGTATCTGGGAATGAGCGGAAGCGATACTGCCGAAACGGGCGCCATGCCCGACATGGATAAGGAATTCTGACTTTCCGCCCTTAAGGAAATGTCCGACGCGTTCACGTCGGCCCTTTCGTCGTTCGAAGGAGGGTACGGC
>JBAQKV010000007.1:0-7842 GCA_049301335.1 Patescibacteria group bacterium | reverse complement strand
CTCGCGCACCTCATGGCCCAGGCCGTGAAATCCCTCTATCCGGAAGCCAAGATGGCCATCGGTCCGGATATCGAGAACGGTTTCTACTACGACTTCGATTTCGGCGACGTCGCCATTAACGACGAATCCCTCAAGGAAATCGAAAAGAAGGTGAAAAACCTCATCAAGCAGAACCAGAAGTTCGAAGCGTACAAGCTTCCGATCGCCGAAGCCGTCGCTTTCCTCGCTTCCAAGGGCGAAGATTACAAGGTCGAAATGGCAAACGATCTCGCCGCCAAGGGCGAAACCGAAATCGGGTTCTATAAGAATATCGCCCAGAACGGTACCGAAACCTTCGTCGACATGTGCCGCGGTCCCCACGTTGAAAAGACCAGCGAACTCGACGAGAACGCGTTCAAGATCGAAAAACTCGCCGGAGCGTATTGGAAGGGCGATTCCGCCAACAAGCAGCTCACCCGCATCTACGCGTTCGCCTTCGACAAGCGCGAAGAACTCGACGCGCACCTCAACATGCTCGCCGAAGCCAAGAAGCGCGACCACCGCATCCTCGGCGCCAAGCTCAAGCTTTTCACCATCTCGCAGCTCGTAGGGTCGGGCCTTCCGCTCATCCAGCCTAACGGCATGGTCATCCGCAAGGCGATCGAAGACTACCTCTGGGAACTCCACAAAGATAAGGATTACCTCCGCGTCTGCACTCCGCACCTCGCCAAGGAAGACCTCTACGTCACCTCCGGCCACGCGGGCCACTACCTCGAAGACATGTTCTCGGTCTACGGAGGAACCAGCAAGGAAAAGTTCCACCTCAAACCGATGAACTGCCCGCACCACATGCAGATCTTCGCGGACAACCAGTTCAGCTACCGCGACATGCCGATCCGCTACTTCGAGCCGGCGACCGTCTACCGCGACGAAAAGACCGGACAGCTTTCCGGCCTCACCCGCGTACGCTCCATCACCCAGGACGACGGGCACCTCTTCTGCCGCGTAGGCCAGATCCGCGACGAGGTTTCGACCATCGTCTCCGTCATCAAGCAGTTCTACACTACCATGGGCCTCATGGAAGGGTATTGGGTATCGCTCTCCGTCCGCGGGGAAGACCGTTCCAAATACTTGGGCGGCGACGAAGTCTGGAACACCGCCGAAGGCGCTCTCGAAGCCGCCGCGCAGGAAAACGGCCTCAACTACAAGCGCGTAGAAGGCGAAGCCGCGTTCTACGGACCGAAGCTCGACTTCATGTTCAAGGACGCCATCGGACGCGAATGGCAGCTCGCCACCATCCAGTGCGACTTCAACCTTCCGGAACGCTTCGACCTCTCCTTCGTCAACGAAAAGGGCGAAAAGGAACGTCCGGTCGTCATCCACCGCGCCATCGCCGGATCGCTCGAACGTTTCATGGGCATCGCCATCGAACACTTCGCCGGAGATTTTCCGCTTTGGATGGCTCCGAAACAGGTTCGTGTCCTTCCGGTTTCCGAAAACTTCATGGCCTATGCCGACGAAGTCTTCGCCGCGTGCAAGAAGGCGGGACTCCGCGTCGAACTCGATTCGTCTTCCGACGGGCTCGGCAAGAAGATCCGCAACGCCGAAACCGACCACGTCAACTACGCGCTCGTCATCGGCGAAAAGGAAGTCACCGACAAGACCGTTTCCGTCCGCTCGCGCAAGACCGACGAGCAGACCGTCTCGACCGTCGCCGAGTTCGTAGCGAAGCTCCAGGAAGAAGTTGCGACCCGTTCGCTCTAAGCCGAATACTTTGACGTTTTCGAATTTCTTTATATAAAAACGAAATAACCCTTTCGTTCATGAAGAATTCCCAGAATTCGTCCGAGGTCGGCAAAACCGATTGGAAAGCGTTCCTCGAACGGGTGCTTTCGAAAAGCGAACGCCCCACTCCGCACATCGCCCATTTTTACGGATCGGTTCCCGCGAGCGTGACGTTTTTCGAAGGGCGTCCGATCAAACTCACGGCGAACCTCCTGCTCGCTGGAGAGGCGGACGAACAAATCACCGTCTTCCTGGACGCGGACGGGGGAATCGAATCCGTGCGGAGCGTGAAGAGCGACGAGAACGGTTTCGACAACGGCGTGCGCCGCGGGCCCGAACGCCGAAGCCTGCGTTCCAGAATCCAGCTCCGTCAGGATTTCGACGCCGAAGGCAATCCGACTTCCTGCGCTCACGACGTTCCGGACGCGCACGTCGAACTCTATATCCACACGCAGTCGTTCGTCTGAGGCGCCGGACACGAAACCGCGAATTCGTTTTTGAATTTTTCCGTCGGTTCGGGCCGCGTGCTACCGACCGGCGGGAAAGTGGAAGACCTTACGCATTTCATGGGAGAAGGGCGCATAACCATTACGGAACGCGTCGTCGAAGCCGTTCCGGGAACCGTCTCGGACGTAATGCCCGAAAAAGACGACATGCCGCGCGGAGAGAACGTTCCTCAAGACGTCAAAGAGGCGGCATCCGGAAAACTTCCCTATTTCGTGGACGCGTATCCGAACCGTCTCGAAGTCTTCATGGCCGACCGCCGCGTTACGGCGCTTTCGGTCCGGACTTCGTTCGATATCGCCGAATTGGAAGCCGCGATGTTCCCGTCCGGCGAATCTGACCGGGTAATCGACGTTACCGCCACGTTGGTAGAAACCGCCATTGACCGCTAACCGCATGAACGTTTCCGAGGCTTTCGAAGGCCCGTCGACCCGTCACGAAGTCCGCATCGAAGAATGCGGCGAACCGCTCGTCGCCATTCCGGCGGACGGACGTTTCGTCTTCGCCGATCCCCATCCCTACGTCTCCATCGGGGCTCCGTACGGAAACGCCACGCCGTTCGTAATCCGGCTTTCGGTGGTCGCGGCGCTCGAAAAAGCCGCGATGCTGTTGGACGAATTCCACCCGGGATGGAAATTCAAAATCTACGACGCCTACCGGCCTATCGAAGTCCAAGCGTTCATGATCGACCACGTTGCCGATTCGTACTGCCGGATGGTCGCGGGGATCCTCTTGAACGAGGCGGAAGACGAAATCCGCGAAAGGGCCTACGCCCATGCGCACGGCATCTGGGCACCGGCCGTGGACGATCCGCTCGCGCCGCCCCCACACTCCACGGGAGCGGCCGTCGACCTCACCATCGTCGACGAAGACGGACGCGAACTCGATATGGGCTCGCTTATCGACGAACACGAAAACGCCCATCCGGACGCGTTCGAGGAGAGCGACCATCCCGACGCCGACACCTTTCAGAAGAACCGCAACATGCTCAAGTCGTTCATGGAGGCCGCGGGATTCTCCCGCCTCGCCCACGAATGGTGGCATTTCTCTCTCGGCGACCAGCACGCCGTGTTCGAAAAAATGAAGAAGGGGTTCGTGCAGAAGGATTCGACGGCAAAGTACGGCCGAGCGACGCTGGGAGCCGTGAACGTCGACGTGGAAATCTAGGTTTTAAAAATCCGTCCGGTTTGGACGGATTTTTCGTGAGCGGGAACGGAACGTCGCACCCGTTTTTATTGGTCGCAGAAATACGTCGCCCGAATGCGTACCGCGTTCGCGGGAGACGACGTCCACCAAGTCATTCCTCCGTTCACGAACGAAGTGCCGTTGTAGTTGGTTTCGCCGGGATTCAGGACTTCCCAGTCCTGGTCGCTGCCCGAATGTACGCATTTCGCGAGGAATCCGGTGCAGTTTCCAAGCGGAAGCCCGTTGCTGCAGTCCGAATTTTTCCATCCGTACGCGAAATAGCTCGTGCCGTTCGGGGAGGCGATGCCGCCGTCCGACATCCAAGCGCAGGTGGTGATCCGGGCGATTTTCTGTCCTCCTATTTTCACCGACCCGTTAACGTCGAGCGTCGCGGACGGGGAAGCCGTTCAAATGCCCACGTTTCCGCTTACCGTCGAAATCGGCGCGGTTCTCGCGTCGAGCTCCAGAACGGAATTCACGATTCGGTTCCACGAGGCCGAAGAAAGCTGGTTGGTCGCCGCCTTGAGGTCGGCGGTCGTAAGGCCGGAAGAGAGGGCCGCGTACGAGAGCGAGACGCCGAGGATTCCCATGGCGAAAGCGGCTCAGCCGGCCGCTTTTTTCAGAATTTCACGTGCGAATGACATGGCATGAAAAAACGGGATACCCTTAAAGGATACCCCGTTTTCCGTGAAATGGAATATCTACGCTTCCACCCCGTTCCCTACGGTGACTTTGGCGTGGCGGATGACTTTTTCGCGGAGCTTGTATCCCTTTTCGAATTCGACGACGACGGTGCCTTCGGCTCCCGGAACCTGCGCGACGGCTTCGTGGAAAGCGGGGTCGAGCGGCTGTCCGGCAGATTCGAATGCCGAAACGCCCACCGATTCGAGCGCGCGGACGAGCCCCGCGAAGGTGGATTTCACGCCTTCGTAGAGAACGCCCGTGCGTTCCGCTTCCGGAGTCCCGGACAGGAGGCGTTCGAGGTTGTCGAAACTCGGAAGGAGTTTCACGACGAGTTTTTCCGTGACGTACTCGCCCATTTCGAGGCGTTCGCGTTCGGTGCGGGTCACGAGGTTCTTGTAGTCGGCCTGCGAGCGGGCGAGCGTGTCTTTGAGTTTGGCGATTTCGGCGGCGAGGTTGTCGAAATCCGCGGCGAGCGCGGAGCCGTCGTCCTGCGAAGAGGTTTCCGGAGCGGATTCTTCCGCCACGTTTTCGAGTTCGTTTTCGAGATCCTGGAGATCGGACATGGTTGCTTTCGGTTATCGGTTTGTACGTCGGTCTTTCGAACCAAAAGGACGCCCCCGAAGGAACGTCCCGGGAATGGTTCGGAATTACTTCTTGGCTACTTTGGCTTTCGCCTTCTTCTTGAGGTCCTTGAAGGTTTTTTCGAGGTCCTTCTTGAGTTCTGCGGCGACCTTTTCGGTCTTCTTCTGGAGTTTCGCTACGGCCTTTTCGGAGGTTTCCTTACCGGTGTCGATGGCTTCGATGGCGGTTTTCTTGGCCTCTTCGAGGATTTCTACGCGGCGGGCGTAGAGGGCTTCGACTTCGGCGAGAACCTCTTTGCGCTTGTCGTCGCCGAGCTTCTTCCAATTGCGGAGCTTCGTCTGGGCTTCTTTTTTGAATTCGGCGATTTCGGCCTGGGCCATTTCGCGGAGTTCGGCCACCTTCTGCTTGTTCTCTTCCGAGAAGATGGCGGCTTCGGCTTCGGTCCAGAGGTTTTTGTGGATGTCTTCGATGTCCTTCTTGAGAGAGTCGATATTTTTCGCTTTTCCGTCCTTTCCGAAGCGGAGGGCAATGACCATTCCGGCGGCGTATCCGGCGGCGAGTGCGAGGAGCTTTCCGAGTTTCATAGGTGCTGGGTTATGCTAACGAACGAATAATACGCGAAAAGAATGCGTGCGCAAGGGGTCTTTTTTGCCTCGTTCGGAGGAACGTGCTACGATGTACGGGTAACTCGGAAATCCATCTTTCCCATGATCGAAAAATTCCACGAACTCCTGAACGACATCATCGAAAACCAGCTTCCGGACCTCCACGTTTCGAGCGGCTCCGCACCGACCGTCCGCAAGCATACCGGCGAACTCGAAGTCGTAGAAGCCTACGGACCGGTGACCGTCGAAGAAGTCTACGGCCTCGTCCGCCAGATGATCGGCAGCGTCGGGTACGCGGCTTATATCGAAAGCAAGGACGCCGATTTTTCGTACGCTTTCAAAGAACACCGTTTCCGCGTCAACGCCTTCCACGACGTCAAGGGCCCGGGAATGGCCATCCGCTACATTCCCACCCGCATCCCCAATCCGGAAGAACTTTCGATTCCGAAGGCGGTCATCGACATGCTCCACCGCGAAAAGGGGCTCATCCTCGTAACCGGCCCGACCGGTTCCGGTAAGTCGACCACGCTCGCTTCGCTCGTCGAATATATCAACCAGAATTTCAAGAAGCACATCATCACTATCGAGGACCCCATCGAGTTCAACCTCGTCTCGAAGAACTGCCTCATCCACCAGCGCGAAGTCGGAACCCATACCCAATCGTTTCTCCGTGCGATCAAGTCGTCGCTTCGTGAAGATCCGGACGTCATCCTCGTCGGCGAAATGCGCGACCCGGAAACCATGCAGGCCGCACTCACGCTCGCCGAAACCGGCCATCTCGTGCTTTCGACCCTCCATACCAACGACACCGTCCAGTCCATCGACCGCATCGTCGACGCTTTCCCGGCCAACCAGCAGGGGCAGGTTCGGGTACAGCTCGCCATGGCGCTCACCGGAGTCGTTTCGCAGGTACTCCTCCCGCGTAAAGACGGCAAGGGGCGCGTAGTCTGCCGCGAAGTCCTCCTCAATAACGACGCCGTCCGTTCGGTAGTGCTCCGCGGACTCACGCACCAGCTCTACTCGATCATCGAACTCGGCTCGCAGGAAGGCATGGTCCTCATGGACCGGTACTTGGAAGGGCTCTTCATGAAGGGGTTCATATCCAAGGATACCTTCTCGAGCTTCGTCCGCGACAAGGACCTGATTGCCCAACACCGTTAATATTTCCGGAACATGACCGAACAGAAAGACGCGCGTCCGGAGATCCGGAAAGAACTCGAACTCCCGTCCCTCCAGAAGGGGTTGGAATGACTTAAAGCGGGGCTCACCGTAACCCCGGTTTTCGCTTTCCTCGAAAAGTTCGACGAATTCACCAAGAAAAAGAAAAAGGCCCTCACGAGCGGAGAAGTGCTCTTCGAACCGGGAGAAAGCCCGTATTTCTACATCGTCTCCTCGGGGGCGCTCAAGATTTTCCGCATCAATCCCACCGGAGACAAGAAGGAAATCGGAAAGGCCTATTCGGGATCGTTCATCGGCGAAGGCGTTCTCGCCGGACGCCTGCAGAAGGACGTGCAGGCCGAGGCGTACGTACCGAGTTCCGTCGTCATGCTCACCAAAGAGGATTTCGACTACCTCGAATCGCTCTCGCCGGAAACGCTCATGCGCTTCTATAAATTCCTCAACGACGCCACGAGCCTTCGTCTTTCCGATACCGGAAAGGAACTCGCGCTCCTCTACGAGACCACCGAAAAGATCAATTCGTACAAGGAACGCGGCGAAAAGGGCCTCCTCGACGCGATCAGCCTCCTCAAGAAGTCGCTTTCGCTCGACTACATCATCGCCATCGAGCAGCACGCCGCCGTGCCGGGGCTCCTCATCTACAAGTTCAACACCCGCTTCCCGTCCATCTGGCCCATAAATCAGAAGGTCGCCGGCGAAATAGAAGTCCAAGAAGACCATAACGCCGTCGTGAAGGGCGAAGTGCTCGGTACGGCCGAAACCGACGCCGTCCACATGCTTCCGCTCGTCAGTGCGGGCGAACTGCGCGGGTATCTCGCCCTCGGAAAGAAGGGGGCCGATTCCAAGTTCTCCGACTACGAAGTCCGCATCGCGGAAAACCTCGCGCCGCTCTTCGCTTCGATGATCGAAAACAACCAGCGCCTCGCTGAGAACAAAGCCAAAGCCATGATGAGCCCGTATTAGTTGCGGGGGAGGACTTCCTCCTTATAATGCCGTTTTCCGAACCGATCGATGGAACATCACGAAGACCATAAACGCGCCGTGCTCGAAGTGCGGGTCGACCGTCTCAATGAGAAGGGGGTTTTCGTCGCGGAACAAATTCTCAACATCCTCCACGATACCGTCGAAACCAAGAAGGGGTGGTTTTCCAAGTCGTATTCCGCCCCGAAATTCTCGTTCGAAGTCGTGCACCTGCGCGGCGTCGTGCGGTTCTTTTTCACGGCGCCGGAATCCCATGCCGACCTTTTGGAAAACCAGATCTACGCGCACTATCCGCAGGTCGAAATCACCCGCGTAGTCGATTACCTCCCCGAAGGCGTCCCGTACGTCGCCGAGGCCG
>JBAQKV010000006.1:0-1703 GCA_049301335.1 Patescibacteria group bacterium | reverse complement strand
TCTCGGACCTCTGACTTTCGGTCGCCGCGAGAAAAACCCTCCCGACTCCGATTTTTCCGAAGAAAGCGAAATTTTTCGGAACGCCGGCGTTCCATAAGACCCTCGTGGTTCCTAAATCGTCGCCTTGCGTTTCCGAAGGGAAGGCCTATTTCTCGGGCGAACACGGGGAAGTGAAGTGTATGGACGTGGCTACGTGAGCGTTTCTCTGGTCTTTTAAAATCCCGGATTTCCCGCCGAGGAAGTGAGTGCTTTCTTCCATGGTCGAAACGCTGGAAAGCGTGGTTTTCTGAGCGTACGACGGATGCCTGTACTCCCTTTCGAAATCCGATGGCGCCGTCCGTTTCGCCACGCAGCTCGCCGATTGGATCGGCTCGACTCCGGCCTTCGATTCCGACGAGGGGGCGTTCTACGTCGGTTTGGAAAATTACGGGGAATACGCCGGAGCGATCGCCAAGGTCGGTGCGGACGGAAATCCCGTCTGGCATTTTCCCGTACGGGATTTCGTCCATTCTTCGCCCATCGCGGTTCCAGGCGGGGGAGTCGTCTGCGGGACCAACGGGGGAGAACTCGTCCGCCTTTCGTCCGACGGCACCGAGCTCTGGTGCTCGGATTATGGGGCTCCGATAAAAGCCGGATTCTGTTACGTTCCGGAAACGCGCTCCGTCTGTTTCGGATGCCATGACGGAAGTTTCCGGTGCGTGGGGGTCGACTACGGCGCCGAACTTTGGAAAGTCGAAACGCCCTACGTCGTCTATTCCACTCCTGCGTACCACCGGGGCGGCGTGTTCTTCTGAGGTGCGGACGGCACGTTCCGCCATCTCGACGCGGCGACTGGGGAAACGCTGTTCTCGTACCGGGCGGGCGGAAGAATTTTCTCCCAACCTTCGCTTTTGGATGAAAAAACCGTAGTCTTCGGGTGTAACGACATGCGCGTTTACTTCTACGATTCGGAAAAACGGACGGTCGCCGCGTACGCGCAACACCACGAACGCATAACGACCAAGCCCACGTTCAGCGGAAAGTTCATGATACTCGAAGACTTCGCCGATTCCGTATACCGGTACGATCTCTCCGACGTTGCGAGGACGCCGAGAAACGACGATTTCCAATAACCGAAAACCATGCACGGATTCTTTTACGCCTACGCCAAAAACGGACTTCCCCAGAAAATCGCTTCCGAAGGGAGCCGATATTTTCCCGTGCTTTCCGAATTCGGTTTCGGCTCGTGCCTCCCGAAAGGCGCGGGGGAAACTTTCGGAAGTTCCGGTATGGAACTGAACGGCCCGGATTCCCTCATCCTCGGTTCGCCCATGGACCAAAGAGCATCGCTCTACGGCGATCCTTCTCCGTTCGGGTACGCCACGGTTTCCGTCGACCGGAACGCCGGCGAGATTTCGGTAGGCAGGGACCAGATGGGCATTACCCCGGCGTACTACTATTGCGATTCCGAAACGCTCCTCGTTTCCAATTTCCAGTCTCCCATCGTCGAATTCCTGAAACTCGCCGGTAAGGAACTCACCATCGACCGGCAGTCTTTTTACGAAGGCTTTTCGTTCAAGACCACTCCGCCCGACCGGACGTTGTTCGAATCGATCATTCCGGTCCCTTTCGGAAGCGTGTCGAAATTCAGCGTGTCCGGGAACGGCGAAGTGTCGTTCGTCGGTTCCGAAAAGGAATTCCCCATCGATTTCACTCCCCACGGG
>JBAQKV010000005.1:0-2577 GCA_049301335.1 Patescibacteria group bacterium | reverse complement strand
AAAGGAAGGCTTCGGAATACCCGCCCCTGGGAGCGATGGGCGAAGTCCGTAAAATTTCGCGATATTCTTCCGAAGACATCGGCTTGCGTCCGACGGCAAGTATCGAAGCGGGGGATTTTTCAAGAATCGAAACGAGCGCGGGCGCCAATTTTCGTTTCATAAGGTCTCCGGTGGCTCAGAACACGACGAGGACGTCGCTTGGTTTGGATACGGGCATGGGGGCGTTTTAGACGTAACCGCGAAGTATATCCTTTTCGAAACGAATGCAAACCCGGCGGGCGTTGCGTTTTTGTAAAAACGGGAATATACTCGGAACGTAACATTCACGAACCATGGGAGCCTTCGAAACGGTGAAAAAATCCGCCATCGCGGCGACGACGTTCTTCGTCGTGCTCGCGAGCCTTTCGACCGTCTACGCCGCCCTCGTCTCGGGTCTGACCTCGTGAGACCTCAAGGCCGCGACGAACCAGCTTTCTTCGGCTTCATGGAACCGCATCGTGAATTCCGTACTCGAACTCGACGCGAGAACGGCACCGATTTCGACCTCCGGAACGAACGTCGGCATCGGCGTCGCATCCCCGACGTACGGGCTCGAAGTAGCGGGAACCGTGAAGGGTTTGCAGCTCAATTCGATAGGGTCCGTCGGGACCGACCTCGTGAAAATCCAGCCGGGCAACGACCTCAATCCCACGTACAACGCGCTCACTATCGGCAACGCCGCCTGGACGCAATACCCCGTCCAACTCAAGAAAAACGGGGACGCGTATTTCGCCGGCACGGTCACTTCCAACGGATTGAACTCGACCGGAAACGTGACGATGGGATGGGAACACGTCATCGCGAGCTGCGCGAATTGTACGGCAGTCACCGCGAACTGTACCGCCGGAAAATACGCCATCGGATGAGGCTGTGAGAATCAATGAGGCTGGACGGGGATACAAAGCATGCCCCGCGATACCTGATATTCTTGCGGAGCCCAAACGTCTCTGCCAAACTTGTACGCCCACGTTTATTGCGCGAACATCCGATAAATCGGACCTCTCGAAGATAACCCGAAACCCTATTTGCCCATTCTCGTTTTTCGCGTAGGATTGGAAGGTTCTAAACACCTTCCTTTTTTATGAAAAAAACCAAGATCATCGCCACCGTCGGTCCCGCTACCGAATCTTCCGAAAACCTCGCCGCGCTCTTCGACGGCGGAGTGAATATTTTGCGTTTCAATTTCTCCCACGCCAAGCACGAGGGCGTCCATTCCATTCTCGAACGCGTCCGCGCGCTCAATTCCTCGGGCCGCACTAACCTTTCGACCCTCCTCGACACCAAGGGGCCGGAAATCCGCACCGGCGACGTCACCGAAAAACGCAACTACGCCAAGGGCGACGAGTTCGAATTCTACGTCGACCAAAAAGCTGCTGACGCTGATGCCCATGGGCTTTTCTGCGACTACCCGTACCTTCTCGAAGACCTTTCCGTAGGCGAAACCATCCGTATCGACTCGGGCCTCCTCGACGTCGTAGTTACCAAAAAGAACGCCGGTTCGCTCACCGTGAAGGCGATGAACGCCGCCGTCATCGGCAGCAAGCGCCACGTCAACCTTCCCGATACCAAAATCCGCCTTCCGGGCGTGACCGATAAGGACCGCGAAGACATCCTCTTCGGAATCGGCGAAAACATGGACTTCGTCGCGATGAGCTTCGTCCGCACGAAGGAGAACGTCGAAGAACTCCGCACCCTCCTCCGCGAAAACGGCGCCGAACACGTGAAAATCATCGCCAAAATCGAAAACCGCGAAGGTCTCGACAACCTCCGCGAAATCCTCGAAGCGTCGGACGGCGTCATGGTGGCCCGCGGCGACCTCGGCATCGAAGTGCCGATTCAGACGCTCCCCCTCCTTCAGAAGGAAATCGTGCGCATGGCCCGCGAAATGGGCAAATTCTGCATTGTGGCGACCCACATGCTCGAAACGATGATCGACAACCCGTTCCCCACCCGTGCCGAAGTCTCCGACATCTTCAACGCCGTAGCCCAGCGTACCGACGCCACCATGCTCTCCGGCGAAACCACTACGGGAAAATACCCGCACGAATCGGTAGCGATGATGAAGAGCGTCATCGAATCAGCCGAAAGCCACTTCGAAAACGAACATAAGGAATATTCGAACGACGGGCTCACCAAGCGCGACGTTGAAAAGAAAATCCTCATCAAGAACGCCATCTACTCGGCCGAAGACCTTGGAGCGCAGGCCATCGTGGTGTTCACCAAGACCGGACGCCTCGCCCGTCTCGCCGCGGCGTACCGCCCGAACGTTCCGGTTCTCGCCTTCACCGGTCGCGAAACCACCGTCCGTTTCATGAACGCCCTTTACGGAATCGAACCGGTCATGCTCCCGGAATGGTCCGACCATATGGCAAACCTCGACGCGGCATTGAAAAACCTGCGCGCTTCGGGGCGCATCGGCGAAACCGGCCGTATCGCCGTCATTACGGACATCCTCCGCGACGGAAAGGAAGTTCCGGTTCTCGAAATCCTCGATCTGGAAGGGCACGCGTAAGAAATCCCGCCCCCATTTCTTCGACC
>JBAQKV010000004.1:0-4507 GCA_049301335.1 Patescibacteria group bacterium | reverse complement strand
AGTCTGTACCGTTCCGTCCGGAAACTTGAATCCGCCCGAAGTGGATTCGACGACTCACGATACCGAGAGCGTCTGCGCGGGAGAGGGGGTTCCTATCCCGACGTTCTGTCCGGTCACGGTAATGACTTGCGAAGCCTGCTTTACGGATTTGTTCACCCGGTAGGCCAAGTCGTTCCAAGCGGATGCCGAAATCTGTGACCCCGAAGTCGCGTTCGTGGGAACGTCAGAGAAATCGAGCGCGGCGAGAGCGATCGACACCAATCCGGCAGCAAAGACCGCGGAAATGCCGATAGTGGATCATTGGGCGATCCAGAGTCAGGCCTTCTTTATCGATTTACGCATATTGGGCGCGGTTGTGCGTGTATTCTTGCCATGGTACCACACGCGTCTCCGATTTCAAGCGTGACTACGCTAGAATATCCTGATGACGTAGACCATCGGCCATCCGGCGATTCACGTAGTGATCGTACCGCCTTGCCGGTGGGCCACGCCGATTTTCACGACCGCCGGACCTCCGACTACGCGGAACGTGCCGAGATTGTGTTCGTAATTGTCGTAGAGGGAAGGTTGGTCCCAATTTTTGGTCGAAATGCCCACGATGTTCCCCGATACGACCGTGGTTACGCCTTCCGTGATGAAATACCCGGGAGTCCAGGTCATGTTTCCGGCATAGCTTGACGCCGTATATATGCCTTCGGGAAGCGTTACGGGAGGACTTTCGAAACTGGTCGCCGTACCGAGCGGCGCGCCATAGGATGCCGATGCTCCCCAACTTCAAAGCACCGCGGAATTCGTCCAAGAAGCGTTTCCATTCGCGTCGCTCACGAGCACCTTTCCCGCTCCTTGGGTTCCGTCGGCGATTTTCACGTTGCCCGCCACGTCCAATTTTGCGGTCGGAACGGGGTTGCCGATACCGGTATTGCCTCACGACGTCGCGATTTGCGCGGTACGTCCGTCCAGTTCCATGACGGAACTCACGACGCGGTTCCAAGATGCTGACGAGAGTTGGTTTCCCGTGGATTTCAAATCCGCCGCCGTAAGTCCTGAAGAAAGGGCGGCATACGCCCCTCATGCGCAGAGGATACCGAAAGCGAACGCCGCTCCGCCGGCGAACTTCCTCGCCATGTCTTTTACGACGGGTTTCATTGTCCGGAAAGAAAAGATAACCCCCTGAGTATACCAGGGGGTTATCCAAATGGAAGTTTCGAGTTAGATCGTTCCGGAAGCGAGCTTCACGCGGGCTTCTTCCTTCATGTATTCCTCTTCGAGGGCGATGAGGGATTCCATGTCGGTGGAACCGGCGTCGCGGGCTTCCTTGAGAAGGCGGGCCGCTTCGTTCTTGCGCTGCACGGCGGCGTCGGAATCAATGGATGCTCCCGCTTCGACCATGTCGGCCAATACGGATACGTTTTCCCCGTCGATTTCGAGAACGCCGCCGCCGATGGCGAACGACTGGACCTTGCCTTCGACGGTTACCGAAAGTACGCCCGGATTGAGAGCGGCTACGAGAGGTTCGTGTTTCGGGAGGACGGTGATGTATCCGGTTTTGGTCGGAAGCGTTACCGATGCCACGTCGGCTTCGAGAACCTTCTTCGTGATGGAAATGAGGGAAAAGCGCATAGCGGCGGTTTAGGATTCTTGCGAGACGGCGCGATCGGCGCCCCGTACTACTTTTTTTCGAACTTCCGCGATATCCGGCGTTTCGGGGCGGGGAAGAGTGATGATCGAGAACGTGGCATGCAGGGCGAGGGCGAGCGTCATGACGAGCTCTTCCTTGAATTTTTCTTCGCCGATTCTCGACCGGAGGTCGTTCCAGGTGCGTTTGCCTTCTTCGAGGATACGGGCTTCGCTATGTCTGCCGAATTCGCGGAATATGGCGATGCGTTCGTCGTATTCCCGTAAGAGGTCTTCGACGGATATGGATTCGTAGTGCCCGAAAAACTTCTTCTTAATCGCTTCGACCCCGCATCCAGGATCGTCCGGAACGGTAATCGGGATGTCGGTGCCGTGGAGCGCGTGGGGGAAACCTTTGGTCATCGCGAAAAGGGTTAGGCGGCAGCCTTTTCCTTCTCAAAGCTTTCGAGTACCGATTCGATGGTGCTCTTGTACATGAAGTGCTTTTCGCCTACGTGGTCGAGTTCGCCGGCGATGATCGCCTTGAAACCGCGGACGGTATCGGAGAGCTTGGAGTAGACTCCCGGGCTGCCGGTGAACTGTTCCGCTACGAAAAACGGCTGCGAGAAGAATTTCTGGATCTTGCGGGCGCGCGCGACGGTCTGCTTGTCGTCTTCGGAGAGTTCGTCCATACCGAGGATGGCGATGATGTCCTGGAGTTCCTTGTAGCGCTGGAGGATTTTCTGGCAGGCGCGGGCGGTTTCATAATGTTCTTCACCGACGATTTTCGGGGTGAGGATCGTGGAGGTCGAGTCGAGCGGGTCGACGGCCGGATAGATGCCGAGTTCGGCGATGGAACGGTTGAGGTTGACGGTGGAGTCGAGGTGGGCGAAGGTGTTGGCCGGTGCCGGGTCGGTAAGGTCGTCCGCCGGAACGTAGACCGCCTGTACGGAGGTGATGGAACCGTTCTTGGTGGAGGCGATGCGTTCCTGGAGCGCGCCCATGTCGGTCGCGAGGGTCGGCTGGTAACCTACCGCGGACGGGATGCGTCCGAGAAGCGCGGAGATTTCCGAACCTGCCTGGGTGAAGCGGAAGATGTTGTCGACGAAGAGGAGGACGTCGCGCTTTTCGACGTCGCGGAAGTATTCCGCCATGGTGAGGCCGGTAAGGGCGACGCGGGCGCGCGGACCCGGAGCTTCGTTCATTTGTCCGAAGACCATCGCGGTCTTGTCGATGACGCCGGAATCCTTCATTTCGTGGTAGAGGTCGTTTCCTTCGCGGGTACGTTCCCCGACGCCGGCTACGACGGAGTATCCTCCGTGCTCAGACGCGATGTTGTGGATGAGTTCCTGCATGATGACGGTCTTGCCGACGCCGGCACCGCCGAAGAGGCCTACCTTCCCTCCCTTGAGCATCGGGGCGATGAGGTCGACGACCTTGATGCCCGTTTCGAAGATTTCGGTGGAAGTGGAGAGTTCGGTGAATTCCGGAGCCTTGCGGTGGATCGGGTGGCGCTCCTTGGTCTTGGGGGCCTTCTGTTCGTCGATCGGGTCGCCGAGGACGTTGAACATGCGGCCGAGAACCTCCGGACCTACCGGGATGGAAATCGGGGCATCGGTAGCAGCGGCTTCGAGGCCGCGCTTGAGACCGTCGACCGGGTTCATCGCGATGGTGCGGACCGCTCCGTCGCCAAGCTGCTGCTGGACTTCGAGAACGACGGTCCTTTCGCCGTCTTTCACCTCGAGGGCGTCGTAAATGTTCGGGACGTAACCGCCTTCGAACTGAACGTCGACGACGACGCCGATAATCTGCTTGATGATACCCTTTTTCATGGGAAAGTTTGAATACGTGAGATAGACCGGCAAAGTATAAAGAAAAAAACCGTTTTTCCAAACGATTTTTTTCCGTTTCGGGGCTTTGTGGAAGCGGTTTTCCGTACTCTGAAAAACCGCCTTCCGAATCGATTATTGACCGGTCGTCGCGGCTCCTGCCGCTCCGGCGTCCATATTGACCGTTCCGTTCGCTCCCACACTGACTCCCGGGGCGGCGATCTGCCCGTTTCCGACGGTCGTGGTTCCGGCGTCCGGCGCGGTAACGGTCATCGAACCGTTCGCGGAGGTGGTGACGGAACCGTTCTCCGCGGTTGCCGTGCTCGAACCGTCCGCTCCGGTCGTTACGGACGCGCCATCCGCAGTCGCGGAAGCGCTGCCCGAGCCTACGGTGGCGGAAGCCCCGTCGGCGGTCACGGTCGTACTGCCGTCCGCACCTGCGGTCACCGAAGCGCCGGATGCGACCGCCTGGGTATTTTCCGACGGGGTCGCCGCATCCGGGGATACGACGGTTCCCACCGGAGCCGGCGGAATCGGAGCCGGCATTTCTTCGGTCGGCTTGGCGGTACAGGAAGCGAGGAGGAGTCCGGCGGCGAGAGCTGCCGGGAGGGTCTTTTTCAACTGCATGTTCGTAGGTTTGAAAATGGATAAGGCCCACTGATTCTAGTAGGTTCTTCCGGTGGTTTCAAGGCGTTTTTCCCCGTTTTTCGACATGAAAAAAACCGCTTCCCCAAAGAGTTAGCGGTTTCTCATCCCTTCGTCCATCGCGACGTTCGAGAGGCGGTCGGCATCCTTGTTCTTTTCCCGGGGGACGTGGGTGAATTTCACTTTTCCTCCCCAGTTCGAGACGGTTTCGCGGATGTCGGCATGGATGGCCTTGAGCGCTTCGTTCTTCACTTTGTAATTTCCGGAAAGCTGTTCGATGACGAGCTTCGAATCGGCACGGAGCTCGATTTCGGTGGCTCAGAGTTCTATGGCGCGCTTGATGCCGAGGTACGCGCCCATGTATTCCGCCACGTTGTTGGTGGTTTCTCAGAGGTACTTGTACCGCTGTTCGACGGGGT
>JBAQKV010000003.1:0-28076 GCA_049301335.1 Patescibacteria group bacterium | reverse complement strand
TTCGGTCCCTTGAGCGTCAGGCATCCTTTGGTCGCCTCATAGATGCGTCCAACCTTCGAACCGACTTCATAAATGCTTTTAACAAGATTCGTTCCGATGAATCACTCAAATAAAAAAAGCATCGATGTCGTTAAGGATGGCATTCCCGCTCATTTTGAAGAAACCCGGCTTTCCACGTTCCCGGATTTGGAAATAATGAACTTCTTGGAACTGCACGCTCCCGGCGCTACGAAAGAGCTGATGAATGCCGATAAGGAAGAAAGGGCATTCCGCCATGAAATAATGAGAGGCAACCAGAAGGTTGAGAATTTCGTTCTTCCTTTATGAATGGTTCTTGCCTTTCTTGCACTTATTTCTATCGAGGCATTTTGCGCCTGGTTAGTATACAAGGGGTATCCTGGTTACTCCATCTCCATAGTAATCGTACAGATTATCGCTCTCATTTCTGTTTTTGTAGATAACAAAGAGAAGAAATCAACGGCCATTTCGCTTCCGGCCCCGAAGCCTAAGAAAAAGAAAAAATAATCGAATCCCCCGGTGCCACGCTTTAGCGGGCCCGGGGGATTTATAAAATCATTGCCTATCTTCGCCATTTGCCTAAAATGCCTTGCGCGTATCAGGTACCTTGTGCGAATGGGAAAAAGATTTGGGAATTACTTCGTCTACACCGACGAAAGCTGACTTACGTTCGAAGAAAAAAACATGCTCATCTGAGCACTTTTCGTGCCGTCCGAAGTTCAGGCGTCCTTGTACAAGGAATTGGACATCGTCTATGCGAAGGCGAAGTGAGACGCGGGCATTTCGAAAAAACGCTTCATCAACAAGCTCATCAACGCTGGCGAAATGAAGAAGCTGAAGCAGCTTCTCGAAATGGAGAAGAACGCCTTTGAAATGAAATTCCAGAACATCAACCGTAATAACTTGCCTTCCTACAAGGCTTTCATCGACGCGTATTTCAGGAGCGGACATTGCATGTTCACCGCATTGGTGATCGATAAGGACGATTGAAAGGATAAATTCCCCGCTTGGGACCTTTTCGTCAATAGGTATACAATGCTCCTCAGTTCCACGACGAACGGGAATTTTGACCATACGCGTTCCGGATTCATGATTCTTTGCGATTGAATTAGTACTCCGAGATGATATCCGCGCCTCTTCGAAGACGACCTGCTGCACCGGCTTTACAAGCGGCATGTCGCGAAGAACGGGAAAGACCCCTTCCCCGTAATGGGCATTACGCACCTCGCAAGTCATTCGACCCTGCTTCTGCAGGTTACCGACCTCCTTTTATGATCGGTAATGGCGTTTATGAAAATCGAGCAGTGATTGTCGGTCAAGGATTGCAAATTGGAGTTCGCGAATTACGTTAAAGGAAGGATCGGTGGCAGTTCCTTCACTTCGAGTTTCACGAGCTGGAAGCCTAATTATTTCAGCGTTTGGAGGTTTGATCCGAGCAAGAAGTCTTCGTAGCTTTTCTTTCGAACTGTATAAAAAGTTTTGCAGTATTCTCATTGTTTTATAGAATACGGCCGAGCCAGGCGCTGAGTCATTGTCGGTAGCCCGGCTTTTTTTGTGTCCCGATAAGAAAAGCCCTCCGTTTTCGGGGGGCTTTTCCATTTCTTATCGAAAGATATCCAACATGTTGTCTATCGCCGCCGCGATCGACATTCACGCCCTGATGAGCGAGATGGTAAACCAGAAGGCCAATACTCAGATTGATATGCCCAATCCCCATCAAACCATTTCGAATAATCCGTTGAACGGCATCGTTTCCATATCGTGCATTGGTAAGAAGATAGTGAACTTACTCTGTTTTTTGGAAACATCCTCGTAGTTAACGATATCCCCCGCGTTCGGGAAATCAATACCCCCTCCCGAAAAAAGTCGCCCTATTATCTGCGAAACCCTCATTGCGCCATGCTCACTCCGTCGAATGTCGAGCGTCCGTTTCACGCTCGACATCTCCCCCGTTTTTACTCACTACAAAGACATTTCATCTTAAATTAATTTAATTTGCTTGCTTTTTGTTTGCATTATTCAAATTCATAGCTTACCATGTCTTCGAGGTCGAGAGACCTATAGCTCGTTAACATACCAGGCGACCAGCCTGCTGAAGGAATCAAAACCCTTCTCTTTTTACGCCCCCCCTCCTATGTTTACCGATCCTTTCGCTTCTGACTTCCTCCTCGAAAAGGAACTCAACGAATGACGCGCGAAGAAAACCATGATGACGTACGAGACCTCGCTCCGCCTCCTGTCGGACAATCCCTTCGTGGAACTGTCCGACCACTCAACGTACACGGAGCGGAATTTCAAATCCCTTCTCCAGCACTGCCTGGTAGAACGGAGATGGACTTCCCTCACGTACAACAGGAACCTGAAGAATTTCAGGATGTACTGCGGGTACCTGGTGACCAACGGCGTGCTTTCCGAAAACCCACTCTCCAAAATGAGGCTCCGGCAAGTCCCCCGCCAACTCCCCAAGGCCCTGGACCGCGAACAGGTCTCGCTCCTCCTCCATGCGCTCAACAGGATTTGTCCGGCGTCTTCCGATTTCGTGACCGAACGCAACAGGGCGATGATATATGTCTACCTCTACACTTGACTGAGGCTCTACGAACTCATCAACCTCCGTTCCCATGATTTCGACCCTTCCGGGGAATTCCTCCGTGTCAACGACGGCAAGTGATCCAAGGACCGGCTCGTGCCCGTGGTGGCGAAACTCGCCCCCGTGCTCTCCCGGTATTTTTCCGCCCGTGACAAGGCGTTTCCCTCCTGTCCCCATGCTTTCCCCACAAGATACGGGAACGCAATGCAGCACAGGGAAGTTTACGACCTCATAGCGAAACTGCGGAACAAGCTTCCCTTCCATTTCACCTGCCACATGCTCCGGCATACGTTCGCTACCGAACTCGCCCGCAAGCAGGTCAACCTCTTCAACATTTCCCGCGTGCTCGGACATACCAACGTCAACACCACGAAAATCTATCTGAACTTCGACGTCGACTCCATCCGCGAGACTTTGAACGGGGTTGACTTGTTCGCTTAGGCACCCCTCCCCATCTGAAAATCCGTGTGTCGGTGGTTCGATCCCACTTCTCGCCACCATATCAATATCGAAAAGCACTCCCGCAAGGGGGCGCTTTTGTTTTCGTTGTTGATATCAAGTACTGAAATATGGCAGTACCGACACAAGGATTTTTGTCCGTTAGGTCGTTGGTCATCAGAATCGATGACAAAGCCTCGGATTTTCAACCGGGACTTCGTTACGCACTATCATCTCCTCTTCCATCTGGAGTGATCTTCCAAGTCAGTTTCTGTTTCTTTCTCCCCGCCCCTTTCTAAAAGATTTTCGATCGGTGCGTCCTCGGGAACCCCGTCAATCGAAACCTGCTGGACCGCAGGCATCATCACCAATCCCAACTTATTGAAATCGTACGAATGCGCCACCTTGAAGCGCACGAGACGAATCTTGCATATCTCAAAAATAGCGTCTTTCATCGTATCATTATATTTTGCCTCTTCGGCATCATGGGTCGCATCGTCAAGCTCGATGGCCATCATGATTCTTCAAGTCCTGTCGGTAACGACGAAATCGACGTGCTTGGCTTTGATTTTATTGAAAAAATAATTGAAACGTTCTCCGGCATTCCTGATTTCCACGATATCCGGCAGTCTTACTTGAGCGAATACCGAGTACCCCGTATTCATCAAGTATATGACCAGTTGGTCATAAAATGCTTTTTCGGTTTTCGTCAGAATGTACCATTTCGACCATACTTTTCCCCAAAATTCCTCCTTCATGAGTTCGAGTTGGGTCTTTTCCGGTTGTTTGTTCTTTTGAATTTGTTGCATTATGGCCCCGAGCGCCATAAGTACGATAAGCATGATTATCAGTCATGCCACGAAGTCGGACATTTTCTAACAGGTTATCTCCGTACCATTTTCGCATTTATGGTTCAGCTGGTCAAATTTCCTCTGCGTTGTCGATAGATTCGCCGAAACGACGGAAGTTCTTCTTCAGATGAAAATCCGGGGGTTTTATTGCCAGAAAAGACTTCACGGTAATAATGTCCACATGTCCTACCTCGTCTTCAAATACCTCGTCACGGCCGCCGTCATCGTCGCCGCGTCCGAACTCGCGAAAACCTCCGACAAGATCGGCGCGCTCGTCATCTCGCTTCCGCTGATGACCATCCTCACGCTCGTCTGGCTCAACGTCGACGGGGCTGGGGCGACGAAGGTTTCCAACCACGCGTACTACACCTTTTGGTACGTCCTCCCGACGCTCCCGATGTTCCTCGTTTTCCCAAAGCTTCTGGAAAGGTTCGGGTTCTGGATAGCGCTCGCGATATCGGCTGTCTGAACCGCCGGGTTGTTCCTCGGCTACGCCATGGTCATGCGGAAATTCGGCATCGAACTGCTTCCGTAAAAGAAAATCCCCCTTCCGTTTCCGGTCGGGGGATTCGATTTTTGGCGACCGCTACAGTCCGAGTTCGTCAGTGAGCGCGTGAGGCTCGTGAAACAAAGTCGAAACGTACGGCCATAACGCGCCGAGCACGACGGGAGCGATATCCAAACGCTTCCTCCGGAATTGCAAGAACGACAGGTACGCCGTCATGAGCAATCCGGCGACCGCGTATCCGATCGCCGCGCCCTGCCACCATGCCAAAGGTGAAAACCACGCGATCGCAAAGGGCGAAGCCCAGCAGGCGACCGCGATTCCGTAGTGCATGAGGGCGAACGCCACCAACTGCGCTACGTAGGATTTCGGCATGTCTTTCAGCGTCTGTTTCTTCGGCTTCTGTCTCTGGGTTTCCAATCCTACCCGAGGATAGTATTTGTTTCGCATCGCGTACTCCTTTGCTGCTTGTTGCGTGCCCGTCATTTGTACGCGCGCAATCGCGGAAGTCAATCCCCCTTCCGTTTGACTTCCCCTTTCATTCGTATAACCTAGGGGGGAGGTTACTAAAACCACCGTATGAAAGACCCGTACAAGAAGAAGTTCATCACGAACGTCCGCAAGGCGAAAGGGCTTTTGGAAACCATCGAAAAGATGGCCAGCGAAGACCGTTATTGCGTCGACATCGCCCAACAGGTCAACGCCGCGCTCGGTTTCCTCCGCAGCGCGAACTCGATCGTCCTCACCGGACACCTCGACTCATGCGCGGCGCACCGCCTCTCGGACGGCAAACCCGAAGAGAAACAGGAATTCATCGACGAACTCGTACGCGTATTCGGCGTTTCTTCCCGCTAATGAAAAAATTCGTCTCCTACCTCGCGCTCACGGCCTTCGCGGTCGCGTCCCACATGTCCACGGTGCATGCCTGGGACATGTTCGGCATGGCGATGGACGGCGGGCGCGAAATGAAGACGGAACATTCGATTTTCTGCAGCGAAACCCCTTCGAAAAGCGAAAGTTCGGATTGCGCGAAACAGACCGTTCCCGAGAACGTCGTCGTCGTTTCCAAATCGTTCGAACTCCCGGAACTCGACGCGAAACCTCTCCCCTTCGCGCTTTTCGTCCAAAAAGAAGAAGCGGTGGCGAAAAACCGGCTGACGGATCCCGAAAGCCCCCCGCCCCCTCGGTTGGCTGACAACCCGAGCGAAGGCGACGGATATTCCGCCCGCATAGGGTCGGACGTGAAAAAATTGGATTAGCCAAGTGACGGAATCCTCCCATATCCTCACTTTTTTCACCATGCGTAAAAATACCATCCCCGTCTCGGGAATGCATTGCAAGGCCTGCGAAGTCCTGCTTGAAAAAACCATCCGCAACCTCGACGGCGTCGAAAAAGTCTCGGCCAGCCAATCGAAAGGCGCGGTGGAAGTCAGCTACGAAGGAACAATCCCCGATTGGAACGCCGTAGAATCCGCCATTACGGAGAACGGCTATTCCATAGGGAACAAGAAGGAACTCCCCTGGTTTCAAACCGACGCTTCGGAATACGAAACGGTTTTCGTTTCGGCCATCGCCATCGGCGCGATTTACTACCTCGCGAAATTCTTCGGATTTTCGTTCGGCGGAGTAGGCACGCTTTCAGCCCCCACGCTTTCGGTCGCCTTCCTTATCGGCCTTACCGCCGGAGTTTCGAGCTGCATGGCCCTCGTCGGCGGACTCGTGCTCGGCATCAGCGCCAAATGGAACGCGAAGCACGCGAACGAAGGCGGCTGGTCCCGTTTCCAACCGCACGTCCTTTTCAATCTCGGACGCGTGCTCGGGTTCGGGTTTTTCGGCGGCCTCTTGGGCGCGTTCGGTTCGTTCATCGGATTCTCCAACGTCTTCATCGGGCTCGTCACGCTCGCCGTGGGCGTGCTCATGCTCCTTCTCGGATTGAACCTCACCAACCTTTCGCCCCGTTTGGGCGACGTATCGGTAACGCTTCCGAAAATCTTCGGAAAAAATATCGGTTCGGACGCTTCCGGTCCTTTGGGCGCCATGGCGACCGGCGCGCTCACGTTCTTCCTGCCGTGCGGGTTCACTCTCGCCATGCAGGTCTACGCCGTAAGTACCGGCAGTTTTATGACCGGCGCGCTTACGCTCGCGTTCTTCGCGCTCGGAACCGCTCCGGGACTCCTTTCCGTAGGCGGCCTCACGTCGTTCTTCAAGGGGGAATCCGCCAAGGCGTTCTTCAAATTCACGGGCGTCGTCGTGTTCGCGCTCGCGTTCTTCAACATCGCGAACGGGTACAACCTGCTTTCGCTCGGTTCGCCCAAGCCGGCACCGGCCACGGTCGTCGACACCTCGAAATTCGAAACCCAGGAAGTGCGGATGGTCGAAGACGACAACGGGTACTCCCCTTCGGTCATCAAGATCCGTCCGAATACGAAAATCCGCCTCGTCATCGACGCCAAGGCGCCGTTCAGCTGCGCGAGCCAGTTCACCATTCCGTCCGTAGGGGTACGCAAGCAGCTCGAAGCCGGAGAAAACGTGATCGAATTCGTATCGCCCGCTTCGGGAACCGTAAAATTCTCGTGTTCGATGGGCATGTACACCGGAAAATTCGTCGTGGAAGGCGAATCCGGTTCGACCGGAAACGCGCCGGCGGCAACCACCGCTTCGGCAACCGTTTCCGACGATTCCGCCGATACCGGAAATTCCGGACGCGGCATGGCCGGATGCTCCATGATGGGCAACCGCTAACCGCAAAACGACATCCCTATTCCCAACCAGCAATCCTATGAAAGTAGCCAAGATCGCCCTTCCGACGATTCACTGCGAATCCTGCGTGAAGCTCATCGAAATGACGTTGAAGCCCCAGAAGGGCATCGTCGAGAGGAAGTACGACATCCCGGGACGGAGCGCGGAAATGCGCTTCGACGAAACGGCGGTAAGCGCGAAGGAAATCGTGAGCACTATCAAGGACGATGCCGGATATGACGCGTCGCTCGAATCTGAGGAAGACGAAGAGGACGACCTACCGGATTCAGCCGGGTTCGCCTGATGAAATTCTCCGACTGCCCCGCGTGATGTCGTCGGATCTTCGTCCGACTCCCCCTCGGCCTCCCAAATCGCCGTCCTCGAAATCGAGGGAATGCATTGCTCGAGCTGCGCGAACCTCATCGAAAAATCCCTGAAGAACGTTCCGGGCGTGCTTGAGGCGAACGTGAACTTCGCTTCCGAAAAAGCCCGCGTAAAACTCGGTAAGGACGCCGACGCCTCGGTTCTCGAAAAGGCCGTGGCCGACGCGGGATATTCCGCAAAATTACAGAAGGCGGGGGTTCTCGACCCGCTCGCCGAAGCGAAGAAGCGCCAACGCGAAACCGCGCGCTTCCTCTGGAGGCTTTCGGTAGGCGGGCTCCTCTCGCTCCCGATGGTCGCGTTCATGGTGTACGATTTCGTCCCCAGGCTTCCGTACGAAACCCTCGTCATGCCGTATTCGGCGCTGATTTCGCTCGTTTTGGCTACGCCCGTAGTCTTCGTCATCGGCGCGGAATTCTTCGCTGGAGCCTGGGCCGCGCTCAAAATGCGCACGTCCAACATGTTCTCGCTCATCGCCATCGGCACCTCGACCGCCTACGCGTACAGCCTCTACGCCTACGCCACCTACTTTAAGGAAACCGGCTCCCTTCTCGGCCTCCACGGCATGAAGGTTCCCAATATCTACTTCGAAGTCGCGGCGTTCCTCGTGGTCTTCGTCACGCTCGGAAAATACCTAGAAGCCAAAGCCAAAGGCCGTGCGTCGGAAGCCGTAGGCAAGCTCATGGACCTCTCCGCCAAGACCGCCCGCGTGAAGCGCGGATCGGAATTCGTCGAAGTTCCGGCCGGCGACGTGAAAAAGGGCGATATCGTCCTCGTGCGTCCAGGCGAATCGGTTCCGGTCGACGGGCTCGTGCTCTCCGGCCGTTCGAGCGTCGACGAATCGATGCTCACGGGCGAAAGCCTTCCTGTGGAAAAAGCCGGCGGAAGCAAAGTCTTCGCCGGTACGCTGAACGGACGCGGAAGCTTCGAATTCGCCGCCACCGGCATCGGATCGGAAACCGCGCTCTCGAACATCGTCCGCCTCATCGAGGAAGCCCAAGGCTCCAAAGCGCCCATCCAGGCGCTCGCGGACGAAGTCTCCGCGGTGTTCGTCCCTACGGTCATCACGCTCGCGGCGCTCACGTTCGCCGTTTGGTACTTCGTCGTAGGCGCGCCGTTCGAAACCGCGCTGCTCTATTTCTCGGCGGTCATCGTCATCGCCTGCCCCTGCGCCCTCGGGCTCGCCACGCCGACCGCCATCATGGTAGGCACCGGCAAGGGCGCGCAGAACGGCATCCTCATCAAGGGCGGCGAACCGCTCCAGACCGCCTGCAGGATTACCGCGGTCGTCTTCGACAAGACCGGAACCCTCACCGAAGGGAAACCCAAGGTCACCGACGTGGTCGCGCTCGGCAAGGCCGACGAGAAACAGATGCTCGAAATCGCCGTAGCGCTCGAAAAACGCTCCGAACACCCGCTCGCCGAAGCCATCGTCCGGTACGGAAACGACGAAGGCGTGAAAAGCCTTTCGGTAGCGAATTTCGAAGCGGTGGTAGGCGCCGGGGTGAAGGGGTTCGTAAACGGAAAAACCTACTACTTCGGCACGAAGAAACTCCTCGCCGACCACGGCATCGAGCTCGGCATGAAGGCCCTGGTAGAAAACCTCGAATCCGAAGGCAAGACCGTCATGTTCCTCGCGGACGGCGAATCGGCCCTCGGCATGGTAGCGGTGGCCGACACGGTCAAAGCGACTTCCAAGGAAGCCGTCGCGGCGCTCGCCAAAATGGGCGTCAAAACCTACGTGATCACCGGTGACAACGCCCGGACCGCCAAAGCCATCGCGGCGCAGGTAGGCATCGAAAACGTGCTCGCCGAAGTCCTGCCTGAACGCAAGGCGGAAGAAATCCGCAAACTCAAGGCCATGGGATTCACCGTCGCTATGGTGGGCGACGGCATCAACGACTCCCCCGCCCTCGCGGAAGCCGATTTGGGCATCGCCATGGGATCGGGCGCGGACGTGGCGATGGAGTCGGGCGGCGTGGTCATTTTGAAAAACGACCTCCGCGACGTCATCACCGCCATCGAACTCAGCCGTGAGACCGTCGGAAAGATTAAGCAGAACCTGTTCTTTTCGCTCTTCTATAACGTTTTGGGCATTCCGGTGGCCGCAGGTGCCCTGGCGGTTGTTGGCATCGTCCTCAAGCCCGAATTCGCGGGATTGGCCATGGCGCTCTCGTCGGTATCGGTCGTCTTGAATTCGCTCCTCTTGAAAAACTTCAAGCCGCGCAAGCTGAACCTCTTCTCCAAGGTCGCACCGGCACTCATGACCGCGTTCTTCGTCTTCGCGTTCTACGAGTTCTCGCTCCTCTCGACCGCCGGCGGACTTACGGTGGGTACCGCGTACGCCGCCAAGAATCCCGCGCTCGTCACCGACATCCACGCGTTCCTCAAAGCGAACGAAAGCAAAGTCGGATTCGACGGCCGCGGATTCCCGAAAGTCATGGTAACCAACGATTCATTGCCGAACGGACTCCGGTTCAAAGCAGGCTCTGCGGACTTCTCGAACGGCGGCATCGTCGTAGGTTCCGCGGAGGCGGCCATGATGGTGAAGGAAGGGCTCATAAAGGGCGTAGGATCCGAGCTGAAGGGATTCTTCGGCTCGGGCGACGTCCGCATCGCGGGCATCCTCGAACCCACGGGAACCTTCTTGGACGAAGTCCACGTAATGGGCAAGGATGGGTTCGAAAAGATCAGCTTCGGCAAGGACCTTTGGTTTGGCGAAACCCCCACGGGAGACCTCAAGGTTTTCTACGGATACGACGAAACCAACGTTCCCGCCGAACTCGCCTACGTCATCAATCCTAAGAAGCCGTACTACGAACTGGACGGTAAGAAATACGTGCCGGCGTACCTCGGTTGGAACGAGGCGCAGATGATGCTCGAAGAAAAGCTCATCGAAGGCAAATTCTCGAAGCTCGACGGATTCTTTGGAAACGACACGGTCATCGCCGGACTTCCCAAGAAGACATACACGGCACTAGATATGATGCATTTCGTACCGAAGGGGTTTAGGAAGTAAGTATGGGAAAATGGAAAAACCCACCGCAATCGCGCTTTTCCTGCTCGGGAACAACCTAAGATACGCCCGTTCTTTGCCTCCTCTCGAAACAAGTGATACTCTAATTCGGATACGCGCGACTTCCTTTCCCAATGGCAGAAACCGGACCGTTCGAATCCTCCCCGCAGATTGCCTCCCTCCCTTCCGAAAAAGAAGGGAGGGTTTCGGCGTCGGAGATGCTCGAATCGGAAAGGCGGAAAGCGGCGGACGCGAAGGCCATGCGCGAACGGCACGCCGAAATCGAGAAGACGGACGCCGAAGCCGGGGCGCGCCTACTCGAATCCGCGTTCGCCGAACCGTCGGCGCCCAAGGTCAGGGACGTTCGGGAAAGCTCCCCCAAAGGCGGCGCCCTCGAATCTTCGGCCGACAGGACGAGAATCGCCGAATACGGCAACCTCGCCGACCTCGCGTACGTCGACTTCGGAATCGACCCGGAAGGCGTTCCCTGAAACCTCGAAGTCAAAGGGGCGGCGCTCGACCCGTTGTCCTTCCCGAACGCGAGGAATATCGAGAGCGCCCCGAAGTCGGAACTGACGGAAGACGAGAGGATTCTCGTTTCCTATCTCGACGCGACGTCTCTGGAAGGTTTCCGCACCCGACTCGCTTCTTTCGGGAAAAATCCCGTGCCGAAGGATTCGGCCGACATCCTGTACGTCGCCACCGCCGGAAAGTTCGACGCGTCGGGAACGGGAGCGAAAATGCTCGCGAGGAACCGGGATGAATGACTACCGGAGGGAATTCCCAAATCCTTCGTGGGAATCGAGGCCGATCCCGTCGAACGAATGAAGTCGTTCCAACTCGCGAGCTCGGGCGGAATCCCTCCCGGAACCCGGTTCGAACGCGAAACCTTCGGTCTTCCCCGCCCGAAAACGCCGGCCGGCCCGGAACCGTTGACCGAAGACGAGAAACTCCGCACCCTCCGCCTGCAGGCCTGACTGGAGCACGTGCGGAAATACAAGGCCGAAAAGGGCTCCGAACTTTTCGACGAGATGAAGGCGAAGGGCTTCTCGGTGGTCGACCGCTTTCCTGATACGGAGAACGGCGAATCCTGATCGTCCGGGTTCGCGGCAATGGCCGTAAAGGACAAGCAGGGGCGGGTTACGGTCGCCGTACGCTGAACGGAGCTTAGCGACTTCTGAGACCTTTGAGCGGATTTCAAGCTCGCCATCGGCAGGGTTCCGGCGAACCAGACCCGCGACCTCGTGAAATTCATGGACCGTGTGCTGTCGAAACTCCCGCCCGGAGAGAAAATCCGGATGTCGGGACATTCCCTCTGAGGGGCGTTAACCCAGATTTGAAGTGTGATGTACGGCGACAGAATCGAGGAAGCGTACACGTTCAACTCGCCCGGCGCGAAGAAACTGAAAGCGGATCCGAAATCCCAGCCGGAAGCCGTACGGGCAAGATTTGAGAAATACGCGGAATTCGGGTATGATAAAGGGAATCCGGCGTCCGTGGAAAACCGAATGGTGAACGTGGCCGGCTCGAAAGGCCCCTCGCTCATCGCCGACCTGAACGAGGACGTGGGCTTCTACGAAATCAAGCTGAAGGACGTCCAGAGCCATTCCATCACGACGATGGTCAAGGAAATAACCAAGGAAACCACGGAGCTGAAGGTGGTGGATAAGCGCGAAAAGCACGAAACGAAAATCGAAGAAACGAACATACAGTAATACCAACAATAGCTCCGTATGGCAGAATTCTGACACTCGCCCGACTACCACGCCCCGGCGGCCGAAACCGTCCGGACTGAGAAGAAAACCCCGGACGCGATCGCCGTCCTGAACGGGGAACTTTCGAAGTCGGGACTGAAGGCGGAAATCCCCGAAACGGACGAACAGGTCATCGAAAAATTCCGCAAGAACGCGGAAGAGGCATTCAAACGGAAATCGATGGAACTCCCCACGGAAGGCATTAAAGTTTGGAAAGTCTCGGACGAAGTATTCGGAATACAAGCGTCCCGGGCATGAGTGACGTCATACCGGAGAAGGAACGGGGAGATCATCATGAACCTCGCGCAGGAATCCCGGAGCCCGTGGGTGAAGAATTACGAGAACCCCCTGATCAAGGACGGTTTCGGAATCCGTACCGCCGGATACGTGGACAAGAAGGAGGACGGGATTTGGAACCTCTACGAACTCCTCGGAACCGATAAGAAGGGCGGATACGCCCTCGGGAAGAAACTCGACCCGCAATCCCCCGAATATTTCAAGGCGTGGCAGGACATCGTGTTCTTCGCCGACACCATGAACGTCCTCTCCACCCTGAAGGACGGGGACGACATCCCCGCGCAGGGCGTGAAGAACCTCGTCGAAGGCGGCAGCGTGAAGTTCGAGACTCTGGAAACCCTCCTGAAACGAAAAACCATCACGAAAGAATCGTTCGACGTGGGCGTTGTCTGGCTTAGGAAATACGTAGTCGCCCAGTGCGCCGATACACGCTTCGACGGGTTCAATTCCGAAGCCGAAATGAAGGACGATCCCGAGCTCGCGAAGCTCTGGACCCCGATAAAGGAAAGCGATTTGAAGAAGTACTTCGAGAAGGGCTACGTCGACGCCGACCTCGCGAAGAAGTGCTTCGAGGCCCTCCGTCCGGAAATGAGGGACGTGACTGGGAAAGCGAAATAAAAGAGGAACGAATTCAGTTACATTGAAACTCAATTCAGTTACATTGAAACTCAAATAAACCAAAACCCCGTCCGCTCTCACGAGCCGGGCGGGGTTTTCACATCTTCGCAATTAGAGAGCGAGCCTCCTCTTCACCTCCCCTGCCCCAAGGGCGAGAAGCGTTTCATGGAGATCCGGCGTAGACTTCGAAGCGCAGAGCGCGATGCGGAGCATCATGGCGAGGTCGCCCACGCGGCCTATGTAGCCGCCGGCTTTGAACTCGTCGCCGGTAGCGGCGAAGCCGAACGGTTTGCCGAATTCCTTAAGGTGTGCGAACCACAAATCCTTGTCCATGCTCGGGTCGTACGCTTCGGCGTAGGCCGAGAGGAATTTCACACGAACGTCTGCCGGAACGTTTTCCGGATATGCCGGAGCGGTCTTGCGGAGTTCTTCGAACGATTCCGGGAAGAAGAGCGCGAGCTGGGCGCGGATGTCGGAAATCTTGGAGAACCGCTTGGGATCCTTCTCAGAAAGGCGTTCGATATTGAGCGCGCGGAACGCGAGGTCCGGGTGCTTTTCCATGAGCGCGGCCAAATCCTTGTCGTACGATTTCGCCCAATCGAGACAGAGCGCGGCGAATTCTTCTTTCCCGATAACGGAGAGGCGTTCTTTGTTGATAGAATCGAGCTTCCCCATGTCGAAGAGCGCACCAGCTTTGGGAAACCGTTCGATCTTCAGTTCGTAGTCGGCGAATTCCTTATCCGGGTTCGCGGCCTTCCACGCTTCGTAGCCGGAGTCGGCGATGTTGGCGAGGTAGTCGATGAGCGAATCCTTGAGATAGCCCTGTTCGAAGAAGAATTCGACATTGGCTTCCGGGTCTTTGCGCTTGGAGAGCTTGCGCTTGTTTCCGCCGTCGATCTTGAGAAGAGCCGCGCAGTGCACGTATTTGGGACGCGGCAAATCGAGCGCTTCGAAAAGTTGGAAGTGGAGCGGCATCGACGGAATCCATTCTTCCGCGCGGATGACGTGGGTGGTACGCATGAGGTAGTCGTCCACCACGTGCGCCAAATGGTACGTGGGAACGCCGTTCTTCTTCAACAGGACGATGTCGAGGTAGTTGTCGTCCATTTCCATGTTGCCGCGCAGTTCGTCAAAGACGTTGCGGCGGGCGCGGAGCCCTACCGGAGCGCGGAAGCGGATGACGTGCGGACGGTTCTCGGAAATGGCTTTTTCGATTTCCATAGCGTCGGCGTCGCGCCACTTGGCGAACGCGCCGTACATGCCCGGAACGAGTTTCATGGAGGTCTGCTCGGCGCGCGCGGCTTCGAGTTCTTCTTCGGTCATGAAGCACGGGTACGCCATGCCCTTCTTAATAAGCTCCTTCACGAAGACGTGGTAGAACGGCACGCGCTGCGATTGCGCGTAGGGGCCGTAGTTTCCGACGTCGGCAAAATTCGGTCCGACCGGGCCTTCGTCGACGCCCAGGTCGAACTTCTTCATGCCGCGAACGATGGTACCTACTCCGTCGGCGATTTCGCGCTTGTCATCGGTATCTTCGATACGAAGGAAAAACACCCCGTTTTCGGCATGTGCGAGACGTTCGCAGATCATCGACATGTAGATGCCGCCCACGTGGAGGTATCCGGTAGGGCTCGGCGCGAAGCGGGTCACCATCGTTTCCTTGCGAGGTGGGAACTTGGTTTCGAGGTCGTCGCGGGTCATCGTGACTTCCGGCAGGAGGAGGTCGGCGATGCGGTTTCGTTCTTCTTGGGTGAGATAGAGCATGTTTTGCTGGATACTTGGCTTTGGAACGGGCGAATCATACGAGAAACGTCCCAAAAATCCACTTGATACGCCGATGTTTTCACCGATTCTTCACCCCGTTCCCATTGCGAACCGAAAAATACGACCTACAATCCGATGACGCTTTTTACTTTCTCACCATACCCTAATATGGATGCGAAAAAACTCATCTTGGCTTCGGCATTCGCCGTAGCCGTCGGCCTCTCCGCTTCCTTGGGAGCGAACGCCGACGAAGCGGGCACCGCGACTTCCTCGGGAACCGTCTCCACCGGAACCACTTCGACCGGCACGGAAACTTCCACGGGCGCAACTTCGACGGGCGCTACCGCGACGGACTCGACTTCCACCGGCTCTACCGCCACCGGTACGACCAATACGGGAACCACGAACACCGGATCGACTTCCGGAGGCAGGGGACAGAAGGGGTTCCTCTGCGTAAAGCCGCTCATCGAGACTCGCGAAACCGCGCTCATCGCGGCGTTCGACAAGCAGAACGCGGCTATTAAGGCGGCGCTCCTCGTCCGCAAGACCGCCGTAACCAACGCGTACGCCCTCACGACCAAGAAGGAAGTCCAGAAGGCAGTCATCGCCGCCCACAAGGCGTATTGGAAGTCCGTAGCCGTAGCGAACAAGACCGCCCTCAAGGAACGTCTCGCCGCTTGGAAGACTTATAAGACTTCCGCGAAATCCTGCAAGAACTACGAAGTCGGCAACGAATATTCGACCGAACGTTCCGATTCTTACTAATCGGGTTTCCATAAAAAAAACCTCCGCATCGAGCGGAGGTTTTTTCTTTAGGCGAGCGCGAATTTGAGAAGCGCCTTCCTCGCGATGGGCGTAAGGTCGAGTTTCAACGCTTCCCCGATGGGCAATCGGACGATTTCGCCCGCGTCGTCGCTTCATTCGGTGACGCTCTCGTCGAATTCTTCAGAAGTCACTCCGCCGACGACGAACACGATGCCAAGCAAATGCTGCTCGAATTTGCCTTCCGGCTTGTCGTGAATCACTACGTCATGGAAAACGTCGAACAGTTTCGCCGTATGGACGAAAAGGCCCAATTCTTCGCGAAGCTCCCGCACCACCGCTTCGACGTGGCTTTCGCCATGGTCGATTCCCCCGCCGGGAAGATCGAATTTTCCGGTGAGCGGCCCGCGGGTCTTACGGACGAGGACGATCCGTCCGTCGTCCATGGATACGATGGCGTACGCGCCGGGGCGGATAGGAAGGACGTTCATGCGGCGATTCGGCTAAGAAATGATGATGCGGTGCCATCCGTCCGAGAACGAGGCGACGTGCCGTGTTTGTCGGAGGAGCGATTCGAGAGCGGAAGAATTGGAAACGGCGGAGGTGTCGTCGTAGTCGAGGACGCAGACTTTTCCATCCGGCGAAAGTATCCTGAGGAGTTCCGAATGGAAGCGTTCGACGTCGAGAGTGGGTTTTCCTACCACGTTCGTAGCGAATACGAAGTCCTGGCTCGCGTCAGAGACGCCCGCGAGGTTCTCGGCGAAAGCCGGAAGGCGTACGATCATGGGAAAGCGCTTCGGATCGTACCCGCGCCAGAAAAACATTTCCATATGGACCCTTTCGAGATCCTTGAGGTTCTTTTCCATGACGTTTCTCACCTTTGCGGTCTTCCCTCCCCCGTTCGCGATCCGTTCTTGTTGGTCTTTCACGAGCGTACGGATCGTTTCGAGGTCTTTCTCGAAACACGCGGCGACGTTCGGCTCGAAAAATATCGGGTCGGCAACGATGACTTTCGCTCAGTAGCCGGAGACGATGTGGGCGAGCCCGGAGAATCATCCGCCCACATCGAGCACGTTCTTGGCGAAAAAGGCTTTTTCCCGAGCTTCGGCCGACGAAAATCCCATTTTTAACAAGAAGGCGTCCGCGCTGACTTGCGGGGAAATCCGTATGGATTCGCGGATCTTTCCGAGCTTCGAAACGTCGTCGGGATAGGTTTGCGTCTCCGCGCTCGCGGCAATGGCGCCCATCGCCCTGTCGGCCACTCGGCCCTTCGCGGTTTCCGCAGCGGCTTCGCGCGCTTTTCGGGCACGGTCCTCTTCCGCGAGCAGGAGGCTCTCGGGTATCCAGGTGGGCAATCATCTTCTCGTTCGTTCGTCGGTCATGTTTCCGATTATATCCGAAATGGCGAAAAGGCCCTCACGGGCCTTTTCGAAAACTTACTTCGTGATGAATTTCGTCTTAACGAATCCGGTTCCGGCAGGAGTGCGGAGTTCGGTCCACTCCCCTACTTCGTCGAGGACGAATCCGGCGTCGCCGTCGTAGAGCCAGGTCTTGATCTTGGAGTCGGTATCCGGCTTTTCACGGAGGAAAATGGAATGGGTCACTTTGATCTTGCGGCGGTCTACGAGACGGTCCTGGGTAAGGGCCGTAATGAAGAGGTACGGGTCGTTGCGGTTGCGGTCGCGGTTGGTCGCGTCGCGGAGGAATACCGAACGGATATAGCCTACGACGCCGTTGTCGAAAGAGATCTTGCTCCAGTTCTTACCGTAGGCGAGAACCGTTACCGGGTAATTGCGAGGAAGGTAGGAAACCGTCTTGGCGTTGAAATTCGGAGCGACGCGTACGGCGGCGGTATGTTCGACGCGGACGTACTTGTCGGCGAGGAATCCCGGAAGGTACGCGACGTCGGTCATCGATTTGGAAGCGTCGTTCTTCTTGCCGTTGCCCTGCGGGTAGGAAACCGCGGAATCGGTCACGGACGGGGTTTCGTCCGACGGAGCGGTTACGGAAGAATCCGTGGAACCGTTGGAATCCGGGTTGTTCTGGTTCTGGGAATTCGAGGCGGTCGATCCGGTAGAAGTCGACGGTTTGGTCGAGGAAACCGAACCGCTGGAAGTCGAAGAGGAAGTACCGTTCGAAGTCGAACCGGTAGCGGTCGAAGTCGCGGGCTTGGTTCCGCACTTTCCGTCGTAGTAGCTCGAAGTGTAGTCGCCGTTCGGGCAGGAGTCCGCTACGGAGCTGCCGTATCCGGATCCTCCGCCGCCTCCGCCGTTGCCGGTGGAAACGCCCGAGGAACCTCCGGAAGAACCGCCCGAGGACGATCCGCCGCCGGAAGAGGAGCCTCCGCCGGTCGAACCCGATCCGCTACCGCCTCCCGTGGAGGTGTCGGTCGCGGTAACGAACGACATGACGGAAGTCTGGGAGAGGTTTCCAGCCCCGTCGGTCGCGGTGGAGTACGCGTAGTACGCGGTACCCTGCGCGAGCCCGAGGACGGTTCCCGTGTGGGCGAAGCCGATGGTGGAGCCCGTCCAAACGAGGGTGGCGTCGACGTTGGCGCCGGTACCCACGAGAACGGTGACCGAAGCGGCTTCGTCGGTGGTGAGCGAGTAAGTCGCGGTGGCGGTGGTCGAAAGCGTGGCGGAAGTGAACGAAAGGGCGGATTGCACCGGAGCGTTCGCATCCTGTATGATTCCGAATACCGATCCGGAACCTACGTTGCCGGCGGCGTCGGTCGAAGTGAACGCGAAGGCGTTGTTCGAGTTCAGGATGAGCGGGAGCGTCATCGCGAAATTGCCCGAGAGGTCGGCGGAACCGGTGAAGGTCGTACCCGAGAGGTCGGTCGCGGTGAGCGAAGCGGACGCGTCGGTGGAACCGGTCACGGTGAGGTTCGCTGCATTGGTGAGCGACGGAACCGAGCCGAACGAGATGGTCGGAGCGACGTCGTCGTGGGTGACGGTAACCGAACCGGTAGCCGTCGCGGAAGTCGCGTCGGTGACGGTGACGTCGAGGACGTTGATCGCGTTGGCGTTCAACGGCACGGTGGCGGCGAACGTTCCGGATCCGTCTACGGTACCGGTGAGGGTCGAGGAACCTCCGGTAACCTGGAACGGGGCGTTCGGCTTGGCGGTACCGGTGAGAACGAAGTTCGCGGCGTTGGTTACGTAGCTTCCGGATTGGTCGAGATTCAGGAAGACGACGACCGGGTCGTGGGTGACGGTGACGGTAGCGAGACCGGCGTTGCCGGCCGCATCGGTAGCGGTAACGGTGAGCGCGTTCGCGGTGGCCGGCACGAGGTCGACGGAGGCGACGAACGAACCGGAAGCGTCGGCGACGGTGGTGACCGAACCGGATCCGCCGGAAACGGTGACGACGGCGAACGCTTCGGTGGTTCCCGATACGGGAACGGTCGTAGCGTAGGTCGTGTGGTCGACGGTAGCGAGGGTGACGACCGGAGCGAGGGAGTCTTCGACGATGGTCACGGAGCCGGTGGCGGTATTGCCGAGGGCGTCCACGGAAGTCACGTCGAGAACGTTGGCGCTATTGGCGCCCAGCGCGACGAGGAATCCCCAGTTTCCGGCGATGTCGGCGGTACCGGTAAGGGTAGCGGCGCCACCGGTGACGGTGAGGTCGGAATTCGGCTTGGTCGAACCGGTGAGCGCGACGGCTACGGCGTTTACGGTGGTCGGCTGGGTTCCGATGACGAGAACGTTGGCCACGCTGTCTTCGACGGTGGATACCGAAGCGGTACCCGTACGGGAAGAGAGGTCGGTAGCGGTGACGGTGAACGCGTTGGTCGCGTTCTGAACGAGCGGCATGATGACCGAGAAGGTACCGGTTCCGTCGGACGTCCCGGTGAGGGTGACGGTTCCGTCGGTTACGGATACGGCGATGTTGGAGTCGGTCGTTCCGGATACGTTGATCTGGTTCGCGTCGATGACGGTCGGAAGCGGGTCGAGCAAGACGACCGGGTTCTGGCTGTCTTGGACGACGGTGAACGATACGGATCCGGTATTGCCCGCGGCGTCGGTCGCGGTGACGGCGAACTGGTTTACGGAATCGAGCGTGAGCGGGAGTGCCGGAACGGCGAAGCTGCCCGAAGCGTCGGAAACGAGGTTCGCGACGGTTCCCGAAGAAAGTTCGGTAACGGCGACGGCGAGGTTCGGTTCGGTCTGGCCAATGAAAGCGAAGGTCGCGCCGGATTCGTAAACGGTTCCGGAAGCGCTGACGGCGATGGCCGGGCCTACCCCGTCTTCGGTGGCGTCGAACGAACGGGTCGTGACGTTGCCGGCGGCGTCGGTCACCGAGAAGGCGAACGAATTGAGGCTGTCGTGGGTGAGCGGGAGGCTTACGGAGAAGTTTCCGGAAGCGTCGGCGTTGGCGGTTGCGTTCGAAGAACCGGTAACGGTAACCACGGCGTTCGCTTCGGTCGTACCGGTGACGGTCATAGCGACCGCGTGGACGCTCTGTCCGGACGGGGTGCCGATGACGAGGAGCGGAGCGGTATTGTCTACGGTGAGCCATCCGAGCATGCGTCCGGAGACGTTGCCCGAAGGATCGACGGCGACGAAATCGTAGGCTCCGTCGTTCACGCCTACCGGTACGGTCACGGTGTAGACGGCGTCCTTTACGGAGTTCGTCACGGTGAACGCGTCGTGCGCGGCGATGGCCGAAGTAATGTCGGAAGGGGTCGTGACGACGGTTCCGGAAGCCACGGCATAAATGATGCCGTCTTCGTTGGAAGACACGGTGGAAGTCGAGGTGTCGCCCGATTTGAGGGTTTCCGCAACGGAAGTCGGAGTGGAGACGACCGGAGCGGTGAGGTCGAGCGCGGAAGCCGCGAAGCTGAACGCTACGCCCGGTACCGAAGCGGTGAGGGTGAACGAGGTCGCGCCGGTGGAAACGACGACCGATCCGGTGTCGGAAGAAATCATCGTAGCGATGGCGGATTCGACGGACGCGTCGGTATCGCCCGAGTTCGTGAGAACCGAGTAGTCCTTGCCGTTGAGGGTGGCGGTATAGGTCCATCCTTCGGTTACGGAAGCCGCGTCGAAGTCGACGACCTGAGCCACGGCCGGAACGTAAACGGTGTTCACGGTCGCCGATTTCACGTTGGAAACCGCGAGCGTTCCGAGAACGAACGGGGTGCCCGGCACGGAAGCGGTAACCGTTACGGTCGAACCCGAGGCGGCGACGTTTACCGTACCGGATGCCGAGAGCGCGGATGCGAGAGCTGCCGCGGTAGCGGAATCGGAACCGGCGTAGTTCGCGGTGACGGAGACTCCGTCGAGGGTCATGGAGAGAACGTCTCCGGGTACGGTAGCCGGAAGGACGAGGGAGTCGACCTGAGCGACCGGAACGACGTTGTTCCGGGTGACGGTGGACGGAACGTTACCGGTGAGCGAGAGCGGAAGGAGTTCGAAAGGAACGCCCGCGACTTCGGCAGTGACGGTAATCACTTTTCCGGTCGAGGTGGCGGTAACGCCGGCGAGAGCGTCGATGCCCGCGGCAAGTTCGGCGATGGTGGAAGCCTCGGATCCGGAGAAGGTCGCGGAAACGATGGTCGAACCGGAGAGCGAAACGGAGAGCACGTCTCCGGCGACGAGGTCGCGGGGAACGGTAACGGAATCCACCTGGGCCACTGCCGGAACGTTCGGCTGAACGTTTACGGCGGAGACGGTCGAGTCTACGGTGAGCGCGGCTCCGACGAACGGGACGCCCGGGGTCGCCGCGGAAATCGCGATAGCGAAGTTTCCTTCCGAGCCGCTTACGGATGCCGATACGGACGGAAGCGAGTCGATCCATGCCGCGAGGTTCGCCACGGTAGTAGCGGTATCGGTGGCGAAAGGGATGACGGTTCCGGTACCGTCGACGGTGACGATGAGCGAGTCACCCGCGCCGAAGATGCGGGTAATGGCGAGCGAGTCGATCTGCATGACGTTCGGTTCGTTCGCGATGACGCCCGAGGACGAAATCGAAGCGCCGGATGCCGAGAGCGACGCGGTGAACGCGGTACCCGGAGTCTTGGATTCGAGAGTGAAGGTACGGGTCGCGGTATCGACGGCGGAAGATACGGTTCCGAGACCTTCGATAGCGGTATTGAGGAGCGAGAGCGTCGTGTCGGAATCGGTTGCGAACGCCTGGGTGACGGTGCCGGTACCGACGGTGACGGAGAACGCGTCTCCGGAAGTCGGAACGAACGGAACGGTGATGGAATCCTTCTGGGCGACGGCAGTGCCGTTAGCGGTCACGTGGACCGGAGCGGTAGTGCCGGTGACTTCGATTGCGCCCACGGTGAACGGGACTCCTGCCACGGTCGCGGTAAGTTCGACGGTAGTGGTTCCGGTCAAAGTCGCGGTGACGGTTCCTCCGGCGGTGATGGCCGAAGCGAGGTTCTGGAGCGTGGTGATTCCGTCGGTGACGAACGCCTGCGAGTAGCCGGTTCCGTCAACGGTGGCGGATACGGTCTCCCCCGCTACCGGAAGGTGCGGCAACGTGAACGCGTCTTTCTGGGCGACGGCGGCGACGGCGGAAGTGACGGTGGTCGAAGCGGCCTTAAACGAGAGTCCTCCCTGGAGAGTCGCGAACGAAGCGCCCGGAACGGTCGAAGTTACGGTAATCGTGCGGGTGAAGTAGTCTCCGGTAACGGCGAACGTCGAGAGTCCGTCGAGGTTCGTCACGAAGTTCGCGAAGTCGGTCGCGGGGGTCGCGGTGACGTTCTGAACGTAGGTGGCGCCGTCGAGCGTAAGACTGAGAGCGTCTCCGGCGACGAGGTCGCGCGGGAGGACGATGGAATCGGTCTGCGCGGTAGCTACGGCCGCTACGTTGTTCGACCACGAGAAATCGGAATTTCCAGAAAGGTCTTCGTTGGTCGCGGTTACGGCGATGTCGCCGGTTCCGGTCTGCGCGGTGGCGCGGGTGAGGACGATTTGCGAACCGGTTCCGGTTACGGAGAGGACGGTTCCGGCTTCGTACGAGTATCCGGAGATGCCGCGGAGAAGCTGGGCGAGCATGTCGGTAGACGATACCGCGGCGGAGTCGATTTCGGCGGTTCCGTCGGAACAGTCGGAAGACGAGGCGTCGATGGTAATCGAACCGGAAACGGTGACCGAACAATCGCCGATGGCAAGAACCATCTTGCCGGCCGGAACGGAGAGCGCGTTCACGGTGACCGAAGCGCGCGTTTCCGGGGAACTTGCCGAAAGGACGGTTCCGGTGAACGCGGCGGAGGCTACGGAAACGTCGCCGACGTGGAACGTATCGCCCGCGAGATTCGAAACGAGGGTGACGGTGCGGGTTGCGGAATCGTAGGTCGCGTCGACGAGCGAAAGGTTGTCGAGCTGGGTAACGAACGCGGCGATAGTGGTTGCTTCGTCAGTGTCGAAGGCCTGGCTTACGGTGCCCGAACCGATTTCGACCGAGAGGACGTCACCTGCCACTACGGACGCAGCGATGACGAAACGGCTGGTCTGCTTGACGGCCTGGACGTTGTTCTGGAGTACGACGGGCGCTACGACGTTACGGAGGGAAGCGCTGGAAAGGGAGAACCCGGTTCACGGAAGGCTCGAAGAAACCGTGAACACGCGGGTGACGTCGCTCGCGAGGGAGTCGACGTTGGGCATGGCGTCGATCTGGGAGCGGATCGATTCGACCATGGCGGCATGGGAGCCGGAAAAGGTTTCGGATACGGTATTGCCGTTCACCACCAACGACACTTGGTCGCCGGAAACGAAGTCGCGGCCGAAGGTAAGGGATTCCACCTGGGCTACCGCCGGAACGTTCGTCTGGAGGGAGACAGCGGAAACGTTCGATACGATCTGCGCGGAATTCACGGCGAACGCCGTGCCAGGAGCGGTGGAATCGATCGTAAGGACGTTGAGGATCGGGTTGTACGAAGCCGTGAGGTTCGGGAGCGCGGAAACCTGCGCCACGAGCCCGCTCATGGTTTCGTCGTTGGAGCCGGAGAACGTCTCGGCGAGCGCGTTGGAATTCACGCTGAGGAGAACGGTATCCCCCGCTACCGTCTGGCGCGGGAATACGACCGCGTCGCGCTGCGCGACGGCGACGTTATTGGCCTGGACGGTGAGGCTCGGAACCGAAGAACCCGAAACGGTGAGGTCCGATACGGAGAACGGAACGCCCGGAACCGCCGAAGTGACGGTAAGGTCGCCAGCGACGTAGGAAGCATTCGCGAAGGAAAGCGCGTCCGCCTGGGATGAGAGAAGCCCCATGGTCGTCGTGGTATCGCCGGTGAACGACTGGGAGAGGTTCACGCCCGAGAGCGAAAGAGAAACGACGTCGCCCGAGTACAACGGGCGGTTCAGCGAAAGTTTGTCGACCTGCGCGACCGGAACGACGTTGGCGACGATGGGCGCGGCGTTCACGTCGCTCGAAACGACGGTGAGGTTGGAGATTCCGAACGCGGAACCGGCAACGGCGGCCGTAACGGTCACCGAGCGTCCCGAGAGGACGGCGGTAACTTCCGGAAGCGCGTCGATGGCGGCGGCGAGCGCGTCGAGCGTAGCGGAATCCGAACCGGAGAACGATACGGAAACGCCGGTGCCGGCTACCGAGAGCGAAACGACGTCGCCCGGGATGAGCTGCTGCGGAACGTCCACGCGGGCGATCTGGGCGACCGCCACGACGTTCGCCACGACGTTGGTCGCGGAAACGGGGGTCTTGTCGACCTTGATGGATACCGGCGTGGGATTCGCGGTGGAGATGCCGAACACGATGCGGTTATTTACCGAATCGAACGTGGCGGCAACGTTCGGCAAAGCGCTCGCGAGGCTCGCGAGAGCGTTCATGGTCGCCGCATGGCTGACCTGGAAATTCTGGGAAACGACGGTTCCCGAAACGGTGAGCGCGACGCTGTCGCCCGCTTCGAGTACGCGCGGAACGTCCAGCGATTCTACTTGCTGGATCATGGCGGCGTTCGCGACCGTCTGGGTCGCGGTGAACGTCGGAGCCGCCGCGAACGCGATCGCGGGAAGCAGGGTTTCCGCGATGATGAGCGCCGAAAGAGTGGCTGCCACCCGCTTACGGAGCGTCGCGAAGAAGTGAACGGTCATAAAAAGCCCGGTTACGTGAAATACCTATGGTACGGAGGGCGGGTTTTCCGCATTGGTATTTGTTTTCCGAGCTTCTCCCGTATAAATTATTTATACGAGACGTTTTTGAATTTGCAAGTATGCATTATCGAAGATTCTATAAAATTGCAAGAGCAAAATAAAATTCCGAGTTTCCCCTCCGTTAAGAGAAGAAACCCGGAATTTGACGTTTATGCTTTATAGTTTTTACCTATATACCCAAGGAGCGACGGTATTGAGGATGAGCCCGGTAAGGAACAAGAGCACCAATCCGCTTACGAGCTGGATGATCCGGCCCTTCGCCTTCTTGGCGTCTTCCCCGCCTCCGCTAAGCGAATATTGGATTCCGGAAAGGACAATCATGAGCACTCCGATGAGGCCCGTGAGGTACGTCGCGTACTTGATAAGCGAACCGAGGACTCCGGTAACGCTTGCGAAACCGCTTTGCACGGGGCATTTATAGATACGCTTGTCGACTTGGGTCTGGCTCTTGTCCTTGATTTCGCATTGGGCGCCGGGAATTTCTTCGGTCACGTATACGTACGCTTGCGTATCGCCAGAGGCGGCGAAAGCGAAAGGCGCCGTAGCGAACATGGCGAATACGGCCAGTGCCGAAAGCGCGCGGAGGGATTTTTTCATATTAGTTGATGCGGAAATCGGCGAGGTCCTTGAGGAAAGTGTAGCTCGCGAGGAGAATAATGGTGGCGATGAACGTGTTGACCACGATGCTCTTGCCTTTTTTCGCCTTTTCTTCGTCGCCGCCGGAGGTGATGTAGTAGTATCCTCCGAGGATAAGGAAGAATACCGCGACCGGACCCGCGAAAAAGAGCGCGAGATTCGAAAGCTGCGAGAAGATGCCCTGCCCCTTCGGAATGTCTCCGGAGTAGGCCACCTGCACCCATGCCTCGATAACCCCGAGGAACACGAGCGCGAGCACTCCGTAAAGGATGCGTCCCTTGGCTTCCTTGATGGATTCTTCCTTGCCGCCCGAGGCGATGAGTTTCAAGCCCGCCATGACGAAGAGGAAGATGGCCGCCCCTACGACCGCTATGCGGACGAACATGAGCACGCCGCCTTCGACGGTCCCGTCCCAGTTGGCGAAGTTCACGAAGATGTTCGAACCGTTCTTTTGGACGTTCAGATATGACGGATTGGTATTTCACGTCGATATGTCGATCGCCGATTTCGGTCAGAAGAGCGAAAATATCTGCCCCGGGATGTTGATGAACAGAAACGCGACGAGCGCGTACATGATTTGGCGCTTGTTCTTGGTGAGCGACTCTTCCGCTCCGTTCGCCACCACCATCATGATGCCCGCGTAAACGAGGTAGACGACGGCGAGGGCCGAGGTTACGACCTTTACCGTACGGATGACGGAAAGTCCCGCGTAGTTCGTTTTCTCTTCGATGGTTTCGCCTTTCGCGGTATTGGCCGAAACGGATTTCACGTCTCCGGCGAGACCGCTCAAGTTGGCGACCCCGGCATATGCCGGAGCGACGGCGACGGCGGCGAGAAAGCCCGCCGCGATGGCCGCGATTCGCTTGGAAATCTGCATTTAGTCGTCGTTAGTGAAGTAGCCCATGAAGTCTTCTTCCTTCACGATTCCCTTCTCCGCGAGCTTCAGCGCGGAATTCTTCATGGAAATCATGCCGTCCTGGCTTCCGAGTTCGATGTTGTTGTTGATCTGCACGAGGTCGCCCGACTTGATGAGGTTCTTGATCGCCGGGGTGACGTACATGATTTCGTGGATCGCTACGCGTCCGTGGCCTTCGGCCTTCGGAATGAGACGTTGGGAAAGCACTCCGAGGAGCGAATCGCCCAAACGTACGCGGACCTGGTTCTGGATGTCCGGGTGGAAGAACTGCACGAGGCGGTTGATGGTCTGTACCGATCCCGAAGTATGGAGCGTCGAGAATACCAAGTGGCCGGTTTCCGCGAGGTTGATGGCGGCTTCCACGGTTTCCTGGTCGCGCATTTCACCGACTACGACGATATCAGGGTCTTCGCGCATCGCGGCGCGGATGGCGGCGACGAACGAGTTGGTATCGCGGCCGACTTCGCGCTGCGAGAAGATGGAAGCTTTGTCGGTGAAGATGAATTCCACCGGGTCTTCGATCGTGATGATGTGTTCGTTGCGGGTTTCATTGATGCGGTCGATGATGGAGACCATCGTAGTCGACTTACCCGAACCGGTCGGACCGGTAATGAGGAAAAGTCCCTGTTTCGCCCCGAGGATCTTCTTCACGCCCTCGGGCAATCCGAGGTCTTCCATTTTCTTCGCGTCGCGTTCGATACGGCGGAGAACGAAGCCCATCTTGGCGAGCTTGTAGAAGCCGTTGACGCGAAACGGGGTGCCGTCTGCGGAAATGTACGCGAAGTCGGCATCGTGCCTGTGCACGAATTCGCCCACTTTTTCCTTATCTCCGAGGAAAAGTTCGCTACAGAGGCGGTTACAGGCTTCCTTGGTGAGCTTGCCGCCCTGTTCGAACTTGGAAAGTTCTCCGTGGACGCGGAATCCGACGAAGTCCCCTTCGGAGAGATGGACGTCGGATGCTTTGATGTTGATTGCGTGCGCGAGGATCTGTTCGATCATCGAATTCTGCGCGCTCGGCGCTCCGGTTTCGGACATGTTTGGAAGTCGTGAACGGTTACGGGAAGATTCTATCGGTTTTCTTTTCCTTTTCGAGCCCATTTGACGGAAAAGGGCCCCGCGAACGGGACCCGGTTTCCGCGGTCAAGAAACCGGGCGGTTATGCCGCGGCCTTGATCTGGGACTTGAGGTTGGCAATGAGCGAACGGGCGCGGTCGGCGCCGGCGTCGATTTCGCGCGCGGTTTCCTGCGCTTCCTTCGCCTGTTTCTTGAGTTCGGCGATCTGGGCATTGAGGTCTTCCGCCTTCTTCATTTCGGCGTCGCGAGCGGATTCCTTGGCGGAAACTACCGATTCGAGCTGGGAAATGGACGAGAGGAGGATGTCTTCCGGATCGAGGGAAGCGGATGCCGGAGCGGCGTGGGTTTCCACGGCCGGAGCGGCTTCTTCTTCCGATACCATGGAAAGGAAACCGGTAATCGGAGCGGACTCCTCAGCCGGAACTTCGAATGCCGGGGTTTCGGCGGTTACGGTTTCGGTTTCGACGGCCGGAGATACGGAAAGCGAAGACATGGCGGAGAAATCGAGAACGGAAGCCGGAGCGGATTCTTCGGCCGGAGTTTCGACGGCCGGTTCGGAGGTTTCGAGGATGACGAGCGAGTCTTCGGT
>JBAQKV010000002.1:0-20312 GCA_049301335.1 Patescibacteria group bacterium | reverse complement strand
GTTCTACCTGTATCTTCGACGATGCCGGTTCCACCTTCGACAACTGCACCTTCGGCGCGTAACTTACGCCTTGCGCGTAATGTGAGAAACGACCGTATCGACCCCGTTCTTCCAAAGAGCGGGGTTTTTCTTTGCTTCTTTTGAGAGCGTAGAACGAACGAGTTCCGCAAGATTCGAAATATCCTTTTCGAAAAGGACCGCATACCCCTTCTCGCAATACGAAGCGGCGTTCGCCCTTTGGTGGTCGTTGGCGCTGCCTTCGAGAGGAATGATGACCATGTCCGCCTCCGAAGCCTCGATTTCGGCAAGCGAAGTGGCGCCGGCGCGCGTAACGACCAGATCGGAAGAAGCGTACGCCTTGGCTAAGTCTTCCTGGGAAAGAAAATCGTGACAGACGACGTTCGAGAGGCTCGAGAACTTCAACCGCATCGGGGCATTGAGCTTGCCAAGTACGACTTCGAACCGCGCGCCCGGCATTTTTTTGGCGGTTTCGAAAACCGCTTCGAACACTCGGGTCGAACCCAAACTCCCGCCTATGGCGAGAATTCTCTTTACGTTCGAGTCGGCTTCTGATTTGGGAAATTTTCCCCAAGGGATGCTCGGATCGAGTAATTGTCATGACACGACGCATTCTTTGCCGGGAAAGTATTTGGCGGCATTTTCGAATCAGAGGAACACGGTTTTGGAGAATTTCCCCACCCAGCGGTTCGACAAACCCGGAATGGCGTCGGATTCCTGGAGGTACACCGGAATGCCGAGAGTCTTGGCGGCAATGGCAGCGGGAAGGGAAACGTACCCCCCTTTGGAAAATACGAATTCCGGACGGAGTTTCTTTAAGACCGAACGGGACTGAAAAAAACCCGCGGCGACGTTGAAAGGCTCGACGAAGGTCTTCAAAGAAAAATACCTGCGGAGTTTTCCGGATTTGATGGCGAAAAATTCCACGGATTCCTTTGTCGCGATTTTCTCTTCCAAGGAATCGGACTCCCCTATCCAATAAAACGGTCCGTAGCCTTTTTGCGAAAGCGCTTTTTTCAGCGAGACGAGCGGGAAGATATGGCCGCCGGTACCCCCTCAGAGGAGGACGACCGGTTTCTGTGCGGTTTTTTTCATGTCGCGATTGTATTGGAAAGGCCTCCGTTGTCGAGCGGATGGACCCTATCGCTTCAGCGAATAGTTCCCGAAGAGGTCTCCGTAGGCCATTCACGAAATCTCGAGTTCCGAGAGTTCGGACAAAACGGCGCCGATGGGAACGCCCGTCTCGAGGGAAAGGGATTCGGGATCGGAAGAGCCGAGTTTCGAGAGGGCGGAGAAGACGGGCGAAAAACGGGACTTGCCGTCACGGACGTCGGCATTCGCCGAACGGTAGGTCGAATCCGACGGATGATCGCCATTCTTTCGGTTCGGTACGGATTGCGAAAATTCACAGAGGACGTCGTCAGGTGAAGATACGCATTTCGCCGAACCGTCACGAATGAGCGAATTCGCTCACAGGCTCCCCGGTCGGATAACGTCGCCCGGCACGGCGAACACTTCTTTTCAAAAATCGAGCGCGAGCTTAGCGGTAATAAGGCTTCCTGATTTTTCGCTCGCCTCCGTAACGAGGGTGCCGTCGGAAAAACAGGCGACCAAGGCGTTCCGTATCGGAAAATGGTACGCCATCGGTCAGGCGCCCGGTGCGAATGCCGATACCACCGCTCCTCCGGCGTTCACTATGGAATCGAAAAGTTGCCGGTTGGAACGCGGGTAATCGACGTCGATGCCCGTCCCGACGAACGCGAGAGTGGTTCATCCGGCTGCCATGGCCGCGGAATGCGCTTCGGAATCGATTCATGCCGCACCGCCGGAAACGATGGCCGCACCGTGGCGCACGAAAGCCGAAACGAAACGCTTGGTAACTTCTTTTCCGTATGGCGAAGCCTTTCTCGATCCCACGACCGAGACCGAGAAATCGGGCTTCGGGATGTTTCACCGAACATAGAGAAGGTAGGGGCGTCTCGGCATGTTGAGGAACGCGGACGGATATTCGTCGTCGCGTTCGGTAACCACCCGCGATCATGCCGTCCGGGAATGGTCGAAAGCCACCATGGAGGAATCTTGGAAAAATCCTGCGGTAAGCACGTCGAAACGGTCTTCACGAATTCCCGAATCGGAAAGAAGTTTTCGGAACGCGGATGCGGGGACGGAAAGCGGAGTTCCGGTTCCGTTCGTCCGAATGCCGGGAACGGAACCGGGCGAACGTTCGAGCGCGTTCGAAAAGAGGCGGAGTTCGCCATGGGAAGCTCCGGCCGCGTGCAGCCGGACGAGAATTTCATTACGCATGCGGATCGGACAAGAGGCGGTTGAGCGCCGGGAACGGGTCGTCCCCCACCCCGATTTCGGTTGAAGGAATCCGGGATTCCAGAATCGGGCGTACCAAATCCTTTCTACGGAATATCCTCGAAAAGAAGCTTCCGGAAACTACGGGCAATCAGAACGCGGGAAGTCGGGTATCGTACGGATGGGAAATCCGGATCGAAAAGACATGGGAATTCCGAAGGATCTTCCGAATGCCGGTCGGAAGGTCGGGATGGAGGTCGGAAATGAAGAACATCGCGGATTTCGTACGGATTTTTTCAGAGATTTCCCGCATGGGAACCGAAGTCGAAGCGACGGGAGCGAGCTTCGCGAAATCATCGCGGAGAGCCGTAGCGAAGCGGCGGATATCGGCATGGGAAAGCGTGGGTTTCAGAACGCGGATGCGTTCACCGGCATACGCTATCGCCCCGGCGCGGTTTCCTGCTCAGACGGCGCTTGCCGAAACGAGTTCGAAGACGTTCAACGCTTTGTCGAAACGCGTAGCGCCGTCTTCTCAGAAACCCATGGGAGCCGAGACGTCCATTACGCACCAAACCGGAATTTCCCTATCGGGAACGAAAGTCTTAACGAGGGTCTTGCCACTGCGCAAACTCGCTTTCCAGTCTATGGCGCGGGCGTCGTCGGTTTCGGAATACGAGCGGAGCCCGCCGAACTCGATACCCTCGCCGGAAAACACCGAGGCGTGCTTTCCCGACGAAAGCGACACGGCGTTGCGGAATTTGGAAAGGTTGAGAAAGCGCATGTACTGAGCTGAAAATTACTGAAAATGAGAAAGCCTACCTGATGACCGAGTCTCCGATTTTCAATCCGTGGAGAACGACTTTTCCGGATTCGGAGACGCGCCATACCGCGAGAACGCCGCCTTTCGCGAGGGCCGATTCGACGGGACGTCCGGTTCATTCTTCGATGAACAGGCGGTCGGCCGAATAATCGAGGCGGAGGATTCTGGGTACGTTCACGGAATTTACCGTCACCTGCGGGAACGAACGGCATTTTTCACGGTATTCTTTTTGGCGCGCCTCGTAGGCGGCATTGTCGGTCGCGGGCATCGGGACGACTTTCACCGACCAAGAATGGGATCCGAGCCCGCTCGCGCATTCGTTCAAATCGCCGTAGAGTCAGATGACCGCTCAGGTTTCGCTGAGTCCCGCGATGGCGCCGCTTCCGGCGAGGAACTTCGTTACCGCGGCGTCGGGGTCTTTCGAATCGGCGTACGCGTATTCGAATTCGTTCACGAAGGTTCACGAAACGGGCACCGCGCTCGAAGTCGGGAGAGATTCGTAGCGGTATTCCGGCTTTCAGAAATCGTATCCGGCAACCCTTGCTCAAATGAAGAATCCCGAAGGCTTTGCCGTAGCGACCGATTTTACGGCGACGAAAGTGCCAGTGGAGGATATTTCCGGAGAAACGTAGATTTTTTGTCCGGACTCGGGTTTGAAATCGAGCGCCCCCGTCCAGGACGATACGGGTCAGTACGTAACGTTCGCGTATTGTCCGCGGAAAACGTCCATCGGATCGTACCCGAACGCGGGAACGAGGATTTCGGTTCAATACCGGTCGACGAGTTCGTAACGGACCGCGATGGCGACCACTGCGAGCACTTGGATCGCCGCAGCCGCGACGAAAAGGAATTTCTTATCCATGGGACGTGCGGTTATTCGGAAATGGACCTGAGCAGCGCCTTGCGCCGGCGTTCGATAAGGAAGCCGACGGTAACGAACAGCACGCCTCAGAAGATGAAGAAGAGCGCCCTATCCATCATGTCGAAGAACCAGTCGAAGTACTTCGCGAAGACGAAGACGGTCACTGCGGCGAGCGACAGGTTCACCGTGAACGAATCCTTCTTGGAAACTCCGGCGATAATTCAGGAAACGGCGAATGCCACGAAGTAGGCGTTGGTGAACGCGAGTACCACGAACCTCGTCGCGTCGAGAGGACGGTCGTACGAAGAGTATCCGTTCCAATTGCCGACGTCGAGCAGCGGCACGAGGACGAGAACGGCGGCGAGGGCGAAGAAGTGGATCGCCGGTAGGAGCGACGGGAACGTCACGTCACGGCTTTTCAAGAGCTTTACGGCATACGCCACGGCTCCGACGACGGAAAAAGAAACGAGCAGCTTGGCCGAATGCGACCAGCTGGGGAAAGTATCGAGCAGTCCTTCGAAAGTGAAAAGAAAAAATCACGAAAGAAGGGTGAAAAATCAGAGTCGGGAGAACGCCTTGCGGAAGGAATCGTATTTGCCGGAATGCCAAACCGACAGCCCCGTCAGGAAAATTCAGACGACCGACGGTACCCAGACGAGCGCCGCTTCGTTGGCGCGGGAATACGTTTCGGAAAAATCCGCGAAAAGCCACGCGGCGAACAGGAACGAAAGCAGTAACGGGAAAGACGCCAAACCGGTAACGTAGGCCATGGGGAGGACTCCTGCGAGCCAAAGGAGCAACGCTTCGGGGAACGTGCCTCAGAGATTGAACGTCTGTCCGACCAGAAAGATGGAGGCGCCGTAAAGCAGGCTTCAGAGAAGCGCCATGGCGTGGCCGGTCTTAAGGTAATCGCGGACGTAGAGGAGTACGAACGCCGCGGCATGGACCGAAACAGTGGCCGTAGCGAGGATCGCGAGCTTCTGCCAATCGGAAAACAAATCCCAATTGGAGGCGAAATACAAAACGAACCCGACGCCTACGAACGTCGCCCCGATGATCGAAAGGATGGGGACGAGTCTCGAGGACGCGGGTTCTTCGGGCTTCAAACGGTAATGCGTCAAAAGCCTTTCGGCCTGGGACTTGGTCACGATTCACGTATCGACGAGCGCCGGCATATCCGCGGCGAGTTTCTCATAAAAGTCCGACATATTCGTAAAAAGTTACGGAGTGCTTCGGATGGAAAACGTTCCGAACTGACAAAAGTGACGACTTCCCCCTACGGTTTAAGGAACGGGGACGTGCGCGAGGACCGCTTCGATGAGGGCGTCCGGATCGGTTCATGAAACGGTGGCTTCGTACGCGAGGCCGATGCGGTGGCGGAGAACTTCTTTGGCAACGGCTTTGACGTCTTCCGGAACGGCGTAGTCGCGGCCGGAGATGGCGGCGAGGGATTTGGCGGCGCGAATGAGCCCGATGGAAGCGCGGGGGGACGCGCCGTAAGCGATCATCTTGGCGTAATCGTCCATTCCGAACGCGGCCGGGTCACGGGTGGCTGCGACGAGGTCGGCGACGTACGAGTAGAGCTTGTCGTCGACGTGGACGCCGTCTTCTACGGCCTTGCGAAGCGCGACGATTTCTTTCTTGCCGAGAACCTTTCCGACTTTCGGCAGGCTGGATGCCGACATGCGGCGCATGATTTCGATTTCTTCGGATTTGTTCGGATAATCGACGCGGACTTTGAGAAGAAAACGGTCGAGGGATGCTTCGGGGAGGGGGTAGGTCCCCTCTTCTTCGAGCGGGTTCATGGTTGCGACCACGAAGAACGGCGCCGGGAGCGGGAAGGATTCGCCCGCGATGGAAACCTTGCGTTCCTGCATGGCTTCGAGGAGGGCCGACTGAACTTTGGAAGGCGCGCGGTTGATTTCGTCGGCGACGACGACGTTCGCGAAGACCGGACCTTTCTTTACGGAAAATTCCCCGGTCTGGGGACGGTAGGTCTCGGTTCCCACGATGTCGGACGGAAGAAGGTCGGGGGTGAACTGCACGCGCACCGCTTCGAGGTCGAGCGCTTTAGAGAGGGATTCCGCGACGAGGGTTTTTGCGAGGCCCGGGACGCCTTCGAGAAGGACGTGCCCATCGGAAAAGAAGCCTACGAGGAGGCTTTTGAGAAGGTCTTCCTGACCGACGACCGCCTTGGAAATCTCCAATCGGAGGGCGTCGTATGCGTCTTTGACTGCGACTACGGACATGCGCGTTTTTCTTTTGGAACTAACGCGGTCGAGTATACGCGGAAACGGGAGCGGAGCAAGGATTACGGCGTACCGAGGTGTTCGAGGACGAACGCGTCGATAGCTGCGTAGAATTCGGATTCGCCGATATCGTTATTGATGACGGTGTGGGCGTTTTCTTTCAAACCCTTGGTAGCGGATTCGGCTTCGCCGTTTTCTTCTTTGCAGAATTCCTCGAACGACTTTTCGCTGTCGCCACGGTTCTGCGCGCGGCGGACGACGCGGTCGTAACGGGTTCGGAGATCGGCGTCGATATAGAGAAGGCGGAAATTCTCGTCGGAGGCGATGCCTTCGAGGTCGGAAACGCGACGGGCTCCGTCGATGACCACGACGCGGCGGTGCGAAGAATCGATGGCCTTCTTGGCGACGTTGGAGAGGATGTCTTGTCCGTACGACTGTCGGAGAACGCTCGAAAGCTGCTGCATGTTCGCGCGGGAAACGTCCATCTGGAGGACTTCGAGAATCTTTCGGAACGGATCGGAAAAGAGGAAGACTTCGGCTCCGTAGCGGCGTTCGAGATAGGCGGCGGCGGTACCCTTTCCAGCGCCGATGGATCCGGCGAGGCCGATGACGAGGCGAGAGCGCATTGCGGACATGGGCGGAAGGGGTTACCGAAAAAAAATACCGGCCGAGTATACGGGAAAGGCCGGGGGCAACAAAAGGAAAATGCGGGGTTTTATTGCCGGGTTTCGTTCTTCGAGCGCCGAAGCTGAATCTTGTGGATCGGGTTCGCGGAAAGTTCGGGAACGACCTTCCCCCTGTCGGAAAAAACCATTCTCGTTCCGCGGGAAATGGGCAGGCGCATGATTCAAAGAAGGCTCTTCTCGACGTAGGTTCCAGAATTCGGATCCTTCACCCGGTAGGCGATTTCGCACATCGCGGCACGGAGGTTTTTCGAAGGCGACTGACTGCCGTCAGGAAGTCGTTTGGGAATGCTTACCGACGAATCCTTCACGGTAATCGAGTAGAGTTCGCCGTGCTCTTCGAGGCGGACGAACATGCGGTCTCACGCGAAAAGCTCGGTGACTTCGCCAACGGTGTCGGATTCCTTGAAAGATTCCTTAGCGGCGCGGAGAAGGTCGGAGACTTTGATCTCCTTTCGCTGGATATCGGCGTACCGAACGTCGTATTCCTCCTCATGTCCGCCTCAGAGAACGATGTGTTCAATTACGTCGTTCGGAAGGAGGTCTGGAAAATTCTTACCGAAAATGCCGGATCGCCGGATCGCGGATTCGACGTCGATTCCGACGGCGTTTTCCGGAATGCCCTCGGACTTCGCGACGAGACGGGCGCCTCGCTTGTGCGCGGGAACGAAATACGCTTCGCCGCCTCTGGACGCGTGCGCTATCTCTTCGGACGTAAGCCTCATGCAAGCCGAAAGCACGTCTTTCATAAACGAAAACGACGACTGGGACTTGGAAGTCTCCGGAGATGTTTCGGACCGAAGCGGTTCCGGTATGGACGACGTGCCGTTCATAGGGGAATTATATGTCATGAGGCGCCCGAACGCAACTGTGGGGAAGCCGCAAATTGCGAAAACCCCCTAGTTGCGAAGGCAGCGCACGGAAAAACCGTATGAGCGGTACGAACTTTGCGCGGGATCGATCTTTCAAATCTGCACGATGATCCGGTAACCCTTGTCGGCACCATTGGGAGAACTCGCCCAATAGTCCCCAATCGCTCCTTGGTAAGAGTAAGTCCCGGACGACCAGGCTCGGTAACCGGCAAGAGGCAGTCTCAAGGCAATTCGGAGAGAGTCGTCGATCTGTTGTCCGCCATTGACCAATGCGGGGTTCAGATTGCTCGTGGCGGCGTACCATTCGGCCTGGGTGGGAACGTGGTATCCGTCGGCGCACGGCCCTCGCATGAGCGCTTTGTCCGAAGCCGACTGACCGGGATGCGTTCCGGTGCCGAGCGAAGTCGACGCGGCTCACCAAAGATTCGAATCCGGAGGGCTTATCCAGTCGTACGCCGTCGATACCGAACCGGTAAAGAAGAGTTCCGCGACGTCGGAAGCCACTCAGCCCGGAACCGCGGGCGCCGTGGTCACTTCCCTATTCCTTCCCCACTGAAAGTAATGGCCAAGCTTGTTCCGAAGGTTCGGATAGGGGTCGGTAGGACATTGGGTGGTGCAGACGGGAGGCAAATCGTCCCCTTCGTTCCAGGCGTTCGTGGCGCCGACGTTGCAAGCCGCCCATTTCTGACCGTTGGACAAAACGATGTCCGGCGCGTCGCAACCGGGATAAGCGGAAAACCCCGGGGACGGCAAACCGTCCACGAGCGCTCCGGTGGAGGCTCCGGGAAAGCCTACCAATCAGGGGATTCCTCCGGCGTTTGCGGGATAATTGCCGTACACCGAAGGAACGCCGCCCGATGGTGAGGTTCAAGCCACCTGGAAATACGTTCCCGAACGCTTCCATCCGGCGGAACCGGAAGTCCAATCCACCGCACCGACGGATGCGCCTTTCCAATCGTAAGCGGCTTCGGCGCCATGGATGAACGAAGAAAGACGAGAAGCGCCGGAGGACAAACGAAATTTTTCCGGATTGAGCTTGAGTTTGGTCCAATCCGGATTTCCGGCCGAATAGTTGGCATTGGGCTGGTTCCAAGACCCGCCGGTGAGGACCGTTGCCGTTCCGTCGACGTACGCGACGGCGGCTCAGGTCAGGGCTGCGGAATCGTCATGGACGACGTAAAAACGAGGAGAGTTCGCCGACAAGGCCGATTCCGACGATATCGCGGTATACACGGAACGGACGTTCGCCTTGTTCGAAGCGTTTTTGGCATCTTGCGAATAACCGGACAACGAAACGAAGCCTATGAGCGCGAGGATTGCCAAAATCGTGACGACGACCAAGAGTTCCCCCAAGGTAAATCAGGAAAAGCCAGATCGAGATGGCATCTTTCGAACCTTGGGCGAGGCGGTTTTGGAAGAGGGCGGTTTGCCGGTTTTACGGAGCATGCGTGCGACGTGTTATTGACTATGGACGCGTAGCCGGGATTATAAGCAAATTTCATCGATGTAAAGGGGGGGGCGTCGTCCTCATTTTGCAAAATCCCGAGTCACGGATACACTTTGCGCAATTCGTCCGAAAGCGAATTCCCATCCGGCGCCGCATACGCGAAAACGCCTCCCCTACCCCGCGCAAACATGTCGTTCGTCCACCTTCACGTCCACTCGCATTATTCGTTTCTTTCCGGCCTCTGAAAGCCCGGCAGTTACGCGAAACGGGCCAAAGAACTCGGCATGCCGGCGGTAGCGCTCACCGACGCGGGAAACATGTACGGCGCTTTCGAATTTTACAAGGCCTGCAAAAGCGAAGGCATCAAGGGCATCGTCGGCGTCGAATTCCAGATTTCGCGCAAGGGCGCCGGGAACCGCGACAAGGACAACGACATCTACCAGCTCGTCGTCATCGCCAAGGATTTCACGGGATACCAGAACCTCATCCAACTCGTCACCAAGTCGTATTTGGAGGGGTATTATTACGGCAAACCGCGCGTCGACTTCGACATGCTCCAAGAGCATAAGGAAGGACTTCTCGCCATCTCGGGAGACCATACCGGCGAAATCGCGCAGCACGTCATCACCGGCAAGGACGAGTCGTTCCTCCGCGAACGCGTGGAATTCTACGAATCGATCTTCGGAAAGGGCGATTTCTACCTCGAAATCCTCGAACACCCCGACCGCGGCATCCAATCCAAAGTCAACCAGGGGTTCATCGAACTTTCCAACAAGTTCGGCTACCCGATAGTGGGCACCAACCACGTCTACTACGCCAAGAAGGACGACAACGAGGCACAAGACCTCCTCTCGTGCATCGGCTCGGGACGCCCGCTCGAAGACCCTGACCGCACGAGCCTCATCGAAGGCGACTATTCGCTGCGTTCCGCGGAAGAAATGGCGGAACTTTTGGCGTACTGCCCGCGCGCCGTTTCGGCGACGATGGAAATCCTCGAAAAGATCCACCTCGACATCCCTTACGGCCAGACTCTCATCCCCAAGTTCGAACTTCCGCCCGATTCGCACGTCAAATACGAGGAATACATCGAAAAGGTGCGCGCCATCAACGCGAAACATTCCGGCGACGGTCCGAAAATCCGCGAAATCGGGGACGAAGAATGGGACCTCCGCCGATTGTGTTACTCGGGCCTCAACCGCCGCTTCGACTTCGGTCTCGACGACGACGCCGTTACCGAACTCATCCACAAGCTCGACGTCCCCACACCGGACAAGAAGCTCTCCGACATGTCGCTCGGCGAACTCATTTCCCTCTCGCAGGCGTACCGGACGCCGGGAACCAACCTCGTAGTCGCCGCGATGGACGACAAGAAGAAAGAAATCACCGACCGTATCGACTACGAACTCACCGTCGTAGACCTCATGGGCTTCAACGGGTACTTCAACATCGTCTCGGACTTCATCAACTGGGCCAAGGACAACGGGGTTCCGGTAGGGCCGGGGCGCTGATCGGCGGCAGGAGCGCTCCTCGCGTACCTCTCGGGAATTACGGACACCGACCCGCTCAAGTACGGCCTCCTTTTCGAGCGCTTTTTGAACCCGTCCCGCGTATCCATGCCGGACATCGACGTCGACTTCTCCGACACCGGACGCGAACGCGTTTTGGAATACGTCCGCAACAAGTACGGCCACGACCACGTCGCCCAAATCGCCACCTTCGGTACGATGGCGGCCCGCGCGGCGGTAAAGGACGTAGGAAAAGTCTTGGGAATCCCCTTCCAAGAAATGAACAAGCTCGCGTCGCTCATCCCGAGCAAACCGGGTACCAAACTGAAAGACGCGCTCGAAGAATCGGTGGAATTCAAAAACGCGGTCGAAAGCGACCCCCGCTATTCGAAGGTCGTGGCGAACGCGCTCAGGCTCGAAGGTTCGGTCCGCCAGCTCGGCGTCCACGCGTGTGCCGTAATCATCGCGCCTCGCCCGATGACCGATTATACGCCCTTGCAGCATCCGCCGAAGGACGTGGCGACCACGGTCACGCAGTTTTCTGCGAAGCCGCTCGAAGACCTGGGACTTCTCAAGATGGACTTTCTCGGACTCCGCAACCTCACCATCATCGAACGCTGCCTCAAGATCATCAAGGGGCAACACGGCGTGGACATCGACATGCTCGCGATCGACTACGAAGACCGCAACGTCTTCAAGGTCTTCGCGGAAGGCGACACGACCGGCGTATTCCAGTTTGAATCCGCGGGTATGCGCAAATACCTCAAGGAACTGAAACCGAATAAGTTCGAAGACATCATCGCTATGGTGGCCCTGTACCGTCCGGGGCCGATGGCGTTCATCCCGGTCTACATCCGTCGCAAAGCGGGAATCGAAAAGGTTTCCTACATGATGGAAGAGCTCGAGCAAGTACTCATGAAGCGCTACGGACGCGACACCGTGAAAGAAGAATCCGCCAAGCTCCAGCGCGACCTCGGACCATATTTGGACGTCTCGTACGGAATCGCGGTCTACCAGGAACAGCTCATGCAGCTTTCGCAATCGATGGGCGGCTTCTCGCTCGGCGAGGCGGACGTCCTTCGTCGTTGAGTCGGTAAGAAAATCCGCGAAGTCGTCGAAAAGATCAAGATCGACTTCGTCAAAAAGGCGGCCGAAACCAACGGGTACAAACCGGAAACGTCGGAGTTCATCTACGAAAAGATGGTCATGCCGGCGGCCGACTACTCGTTCAACAAGTCGCACGCGGCGTGCTACTCGATGATTTCGTACCAGACGGCGTTCCTCAAGGCGTACTACCCCACCGAGTTCATGACGGCGCTCATGGTATCCGACGAGGAAGACACCGAGCGCATCACCATGGAAATCGAAGAGTGCAAGGCGAAGGGCATCACGGTGCTTCCGCCGGACTTGGGAGAATCCATGAAGCACTTCACCTACATCGACAAGAAGAACATCCGTTTCGGATTGAAGGCCATCAAGGGGCTCGGCGACGCACCGATCGACGCCATCCGCAAGGGACGAGAGAACAAGCCGTACGAAACCATCCTCGACTTCCTCACCGAAGGCGGTTCCGACGTAGTCAACCGCAAAACGCTCGAAGCGCTCACTCTCTCGGGAGCGCTAGACCGTTTCGGCGAACGCGCGAGCCTGCTCGCCTCCATCCCCAAGATGACGGCGTACGCCAAGGAACACGAACATAAGAACGAAACCGCGCAGATCGGCCTCTTCGACATGGGGCACGTCGAGATGGAACACCTGAGGTTCAACCTCGAACCGGCCAAGCCCATGACCTACGAAGAAAAGATCAAGGGCGAAAAGGTCTCCATCGGGTACTCGGTCTCGGGCCACGCGCTCGACGGACTCAAGGCGTACATCGAAAAGCGCACCATCGGCGCGGAACACGTGAAGGAATTCAAGAAGAAGCTCGCCGAACACGAATCGTTCGACGCGGATTCCGGAGAAGAAATCGGCGAAGACGGGCCGGCTCGCGCCCCGGCCGTAGAAAAACCGAAACCGGGTGCCGCCGCCACCGAAGACGGACCGCCGCCCACCGACGACGACGCTCCGAAGGGCAAGGAAGCCAAGGATCCCAAAAAGAAGGAACGCGACCCTCGGGTACGTTTCCTCGGGTACGTCACGGGCGTCCGCAACGTGCAGACCAAGACGGGCAAAATGATGGCTATCGCGAACTGCGACAGCTTCGACTTCCGCTTCACCATCGTCATCTTCCCCAAAGACTACGAAACCCTGGGGAAACTCCTCGAAGAAGACAAAATCGTCCTCGTCGAAGGCGGGCTCAAATGTTCGCTCGAAAACGCCGAAATCTCGGTAGTCGCCAACGCCATCCGCAACAATACCATCACCTCGGTACGCGAACAGGCGATGGACATGAAGCTCTTCGACCCGAACGCGAAGGTCTCGTTCTACGACTTCTCCACCGAAGGGGGCGAAGAAGGGGGCGACAAGCCGCACGACGAAATCTTCGTCATCAAGATTCCCCGCGTCGCCGCCAAGGCCGACCTCGTGGATTTCAAAGAATTCCTCCTCGGCGAACCCAAGGGAACCATACGCGTCGAATTGGATCTGAACGGACAGAAAATCGACACCAAGATATCCGTCGCCGACACCGCGCCGGTAGAAAAATGGATCGCGAACCGCTGGAAAAACTAATCCGACCCCGGTCGGAACATCACAAGATGAAACCGACCGTCCATCCGAAACCCTCGAAAATCCTCATCGTGGCTTCCATCACCGCCACGATGGTTTTCGCGTCGGCGGTATTTCGGGAAATCGAATCCGCCACCCGGCCGATGAACGGCCACGGAAAGGCAGCCTCCTCTTTTTTGGGCGAATCGGCGGACGTTTCGCCCAAACCGTACGACACGGCCTTGACGACCACCGGGTTTTCCACCGGTAGCTGTTCGAAAACCCGCGCGGCGGTGCTCATGTTCCACTATTTCCGCCCCGAGAGCGACGACGCGCCGGATTCGTCCATCCGTCGGCTTTCGATTCCGCCGGAAACGCTGGAAAAACAGGTACGCCAACTCAAGGAATTGGAAAAGGAAAACAAGATCCGGCTCGTACCGATGTCGGCGTTGGACAGTCTCGCGGCAGGAAAATGCCCCGCCGACGAGACGCCGGTTCTGACGGTGCTCACGGTCGACGACGCCTGGTCGGACGCGTACGACGTGGGTTTCAAGACGTTCAAAAAGTACGGCGTGCCGTTCTCGCTTTCGACGATTTCGCGGTTCACCGGTTCGGGCGGACAGCGCTACCAGGGTTTCGCCGACAGGAAGGAAATTTCGGAAATGGTGCGGTCGGGATACGTCCACCTGCTCTCGCACAGCCTCGACCACAAGGATTTCTGATATTTGAGCGATTCGGGGTCGGAATCCGAAATCTGCGACTCCAAGAAAGACCTCGAACGGCAGTTCGGCGTGAAGGTGGACGATTTCGTCTTCCCTGCCGGACACGTGGACGGTTACGCCGACGAGTGGCTGAAGAACTGCGGGTATTCGCGCGCGTTCCTCACGAAACCGGGGAAAATCGACCGGAAGGAGCTTTTGGCGAACCCGTATTCGCTCCCCCGCCTCCGCGTTACGGCGAAGACCGACATGCGGAGCCTCATCTTCGGATCGGGCGCGGTCCAACCGGGCACTGGCGCCATGACGGGTTCCGGGACTTTGCCAAAGCGAGAAAAACATTTGCAAGCACGGTAATTTTCCTTATGATGCCCGCGCTTCGAAATACGCGAAGCGTTACGAAATCCCATGGCGGGATAGCTCAGTGGTAGAGCAGCGGACTGAAAATCCGTGTGTCGGTGGTTCGATCCCACTTCTCGCCACCATTAAGGCAACGAACCGGGTAACGACCCACGCTAACGACACAAGGACGGAAGTCCGCGTAAAAACAGAAAGCCGAATAGGCCCTTCAGCAGATCGCTGGTGGGCCTTTTTTCGAGCCAAAAAATAATACCGCATCCGGCGACGCAGTCGCCTTTGCAAACGAAGTTTAATCTATTTGCCGCCCCGCAGGGTAAGCCCGAAGGGCTTGCGTTGGCCGTTGTCCAAAACTCGCAGAGTTTTTGACGGCGACAGCCAACACTGTCCGAAACTCTAACGAAAACCCCGTTTTCGTGAGTTTCTGACGGTACTACGGATCAGGCAATACCACGAAACAGAAGGAAACGGCTCACGGATCGTCCCGAAACCGCCGTAGTAATGGCGGTTAGTACGGACTCCAGTAGCCAGCTCGAAAATCCCGGATTCTTCCCACCGCGTAGCGACCCCTCCACGGCGAACGGTGAGGACTGAGAGGTCGAAGCCCTCAGAATCCCGGGGTATTTCAACGTGCCCGCCGGGCACTCCGTTAACGAACCGGACATGCCCAAGAAGAAAAAATCCCGCCTTCCGGAAGACTATCCGGTCGGCTCCCGTTCCACCTGCGTCCCCTGGCAACCCGCGGACGTACTCTATTTCGGATGCGACATGCTCGAATTCCTCCACGACCACGACCGCCTGAAGTTCGCCTTCGACGACACGTGAGTGGACCTCGACAATTCGTCGAGCGGGTACTGCGAACTGAAATGGAACTGACATTACCGCCAATTCACCTTCCGCCGGATATACGCCGGCTCCTCGTACTCCAAGGCCTACGCCTTCTCGTACGCCTTCATGACGGGGGTCGGCGGCGGTGATGAGTGAACTCCTTCGTCCTCGGCTTCCCCGAGGGTGGTGGACGCGTTCGCGCTCCTTTACTCCTGAACGTCCGGCGACATAGTCGGAAAGAGCAAGGTCGCCGTCTATTCCACCTTCTTCGCCGCCGCCCGCCTCGACCCGCGTTTCGGCCTCTCCGGCCTCCGCCGGTTCCTCGACGAGAATTTCTCCGTCCTTCCGGACTCCCTCCACCGTTGCGACGTATGCCTCGACCTTTCCTCCCCGCTCCCGGAAATCCGGGACGTGACCTTCGACAAGGTCGGCCAATGGCATTCGGCCATCGGGAAGGACCGGAAGCACGAAGGGTTCGCGCAGACCTACTACTCGAACGAACTGCAGAACTCGAAGAACCGAAACCGGCTCTTCCGCGTGTACGACAAGATCCTGGACTCGTTCAGGAAGGGCAAGACGTGGCTCTTTCCCCATCTCTCCGGCCAAGCCGACGTCCGCCGCGTGGAACTCGAACTCCGTCCCGACTACTGCCAACGGCTCTGCAACCCGTACGGCGCCGACACTTCCCTCCCGTACGTGAAGCACGTGCTCGATTTGGTCGATAACCATTCGGTCCTCGAGGCGGTTTTCAAATCCAACCTCGCGGACTACTGCTCCGCCCCGCTCGGCAAGGTCTACCTCAAGCCCTACGTCCAGGCCGACGCCCGGCTCGACGACGCGTTCCTCCAGCTCGGCCACCTGCCGAACCTCTACGTGTCCCGGGCCTCCGGCTATCTTCGGAAATCCCGCGAGGCCGGATGATTTGTCGCGCTGTTCCAGATGATGATGTCGGCCACGAAGAACGTGCGCAAGACGGAAACCGTGACCGACCCCGCGACCTGAGCCAGGATTTCCCGCCCTACCGACAGGATGTCCGCGCTCGAATCCGACATGAACCCATTCGAAGTGGTCGAGCGGTTCGCCGAGTTCGCCGTCTCATACATGGGCGTTCCCGCGTACAAGATGCGCAAATGTCTTCAGAACGCCGCCAAGAAATTTTCCGATTCCCCTATAAAAACAAATCCCCCAGACCCATGGTCAACCAAGCAATCAGGGCCGCCGTCGAAAGGCAGGCCGAATACGCCGACTCCTACAAGAAAGAAGACCTCGACATCCTCATCGCCGTCCTCACCCCGGAAGAGCGGCGGATATTCGACGAGCACTACGCGCTGATAAACCGCGTCGAGACGACCCCCGAGGCCATCGCGCACCGCGCCGTGGCGTTCATCCTGCATACGCTCGGAGGACTTTCCGAAGAGGAACTCGAACGGTATTCCTTCATGCTCCCGAAGAAGCCGTGGAAGTCGAAGTTCCGAAAACGGTTCAAAGGCTTCCGCAAACGCGTTCCGCGCGCTTCCATGCCCCGTTCTTCCCGTTCCGACTAATGTCCGGGAAAATTCCGGCCACTCCGGCCGAGGTGCGGGATCGCATCGTCTCCGTGAACCTCACGGAACTCGACGTCAGGATCTACTGGCGCGTCGAGAAACTGAAGGAGACGAAGAATCTTCGTAAATAACTCCCCATGTCCTGCCGACCTCCGAAGACTCCCCCTCCCCCTTTCAACGACGACCTTATCCACATGTTCGCTATCAGCGTTTTGCTTCTCGTGTTTGCTGCTTTGTGATTTTCGATGCTGATTCATAACGATAGCCCTTCGGGTTGTTATTTCGTCGTCGACGGTTCCGGTCATATCGTTTCCAATCCCTGCCCTTAACTCCGCTTTTCCCATGCCCCCAAAGAAAACCTCCTCCGACCCCCGAATAGCCATGTCCGACAAAGACCCCTTCGTCGCTTTCCTTATCCTCCTTGCGTTCACTGGGCTCGTTTACGGCGCGTTCATCGCATATCTCGACTGGTATTCCGTACCCCGTTGCATTGGTATCGAACCTTCCGGACGCTACGTTTCCGTTTCCTGTCCGTAACCCCATTCCATCATGGAAAATACCTCTCCCGTCCTTTACTACAACGCCTACGATTTCCTCGCGGAAATGCACTCCTCCGCCGCGCACGTTCTCACTTTCGTATGGATCGTCGACTACGCGTTCTTCCAAAACCCGACCCCCGATTTCTTTTGGCTGTCGGTTTCTTCATTCGGCCTCTCCGCCGTTTTCTCGTACCTTTCGGAAAGGAAGGAAAACCGGAAGACCCTTCCGTTCCGAGCCCATCCGGAATTCTATTCCGCCCCGGGTTTCCGTCCGCCTACCGAATCCGAACGTCCGTTCCTTCGCGAAATGGAATAGGATGGTTTATGCGCTTCCGATTCGCCCCCGCGAATTATTCTCTTGATATGGTTTATGTAATGTATTACCATCTTGTCAAGATATATCGGAAACCAACGACACGTGCCCATTGCAGCTCATCCGGTCGCGCCTTCGAGCAACACGTTCATCCAAAGACTGGAGACCACCGCGTTCCTCGAAGCGCAGAAATTCGAACTACTCTTTCCGACGTGAAGCGGATACCTTTGGAAAAAAATAAGTTACCACGTGCTTCGCAAGTATAAGCAGCGGGAAATGGATATCCGCCACGAGACGTTGAATAACCTTGATTTGCTGGATATGTCCGCACTCACCAAATCCGAACTCGATTCGGCCATCGCGCAACTCGAACTGCGGCTTACGGAATCCATTGCGTCATCGATAGAAAAATCCGTTGCCAAAGTTGAAGAAAACGTGAAAAATTCTCTCGTAAAATGGATGTTCGGCATTGCGTTCACTTCCATTTGCGTGACCTTTACAGGCGTTGTCTATCTCGACTGACTACAGGGCGAGCATTTCAATAAACGCTTCGAAAGCGTAGAAAAAAGCGTAGCGGCCGTTGATACTAAGATTACGACCACCGATACTAAGATCGATTCTTGATTCGCGAAGATCGAAGGGCTCCTCAGTAAAGCGAAATAACAAATTCCGATACGTATTAAAAAATCCCCCGTATGGGGGATTTTTACTTACTTCACGATGTCGCTTAACGAGTTCAGCCCGTTATTGTCGAGGTAGGTCTGGAGGTGCATGTCGGATCTGACTCCGAGATCGATTCCGTACTTCCCTTCTATCGTTCCGATATGGGTGTCTCCTCGCTTCTGACGGAGTTCCCCGTCCTGGTTTCGGGAGCGGTATCCCGCCATTCCCGGTGCATCCTTAGCCATGTGTTGAAAAGGTTAGGCCTTGATATAGAATTGACAATAGCCTATTAAACCTTAGATTTCCTCCGCCGGGTGAGTGACGAATTTTCTTCTCAAGGAACATCGGCCTCCGCAATCCTTCCTGGGATCGCGGAGTTTTTTTATGCTGTTGTTCTGGTCATACGATAGTCGTTATGTGCGGGTTTCAGAAGTCCCGAGAAGATAATACCCGGACTTCTGCATATGCAAATTATTTTCGAAGGAAAATATAAGAAATTTCCTTTATCAAAGCGGCTTAAACTATTAAAAACTTTTAAACGTTTTAAATTACGTATGTATTTTTTACAACATGTTTACCGTTTTTTACAATGTAATTCGTACATATTTTCGAATACTTTCCCGGTAAAAGGTATGAGGTCGGTTTTTACGCGTACGTACATGCGGGCGTTCGGTTCGGATTTTGGTCCGAATCTCGAATTATATGGTATCGTTTTCCGTTTTCAATAAGTCCTCCGAATCGTATGTGCATATGCGATGGCTCGGATTTTCGTCTCGCGTTTTAAACCCTTTCCGCCTACGGACTTGCAAAAAATGATGATTCCCGCAATATAGTCGCGTATTTTTTGTCGCACTTTTCAAACGGGCTGTATGACTGTAAGCAAACCTCAAGGTGTAAGATTGTCTGCTGAAACTCTGGAATCCATAAATAAATTGGAAATTCAGGTTGCTGGAGTCCAGCTCAAGACATACGAACAGAAAATCCAACATCTCGTTTGGTTCTATCAACACTACAAGAACAATAACGGTAGTTTGAATTAAACATGCAAATTGTTTGACATTTGCATGTTTAGATTATAATTACACCCGTAAGGACAGATCGACGGCCCAATGTTTCCGCTTCCGTCACTCCTCACGGTCAAAAACAAAAACCGAAAAATTCGGACAGCGGCCCCGCCTGCGGGGATAATGTGAAAACCATTGGGATACGTCGGGACTTCCGTCCTTGCGGGTCCCTTTTTATTTTCCCTCATCCAACCCCCGCCATGGCGGATAACAAAGACAAAAAGACCGACCGCGCTCCCCGCGAATCCGTCTACCGCAGCGAAAACGGCAACGTATCCCTCTCCCGCTACGTCTTCACCGTCCCGGACGGCGAACGCGAAGGCGAAGCCATCCCCATGGTCTCCGTCCTCAAGATCGTAAAGGAATGGTCAGACTCCGAACGCGCGTACGTAGAACGCCGCCGGTTCGTCGACTTCAGCGAGGAAGTCTTCCGCGAAATGCTCAAGGCGTACGTCGAGAAGACCAAGAATCCCGAAGCCGCCAAGTAAGCCGCGAAGACACCGCTCATTCTCGTTCCCGAGGGCTGAAAATCTCGGATTGGCGCAACAGCCCGCGCCTTTCCGGCTTTTCGGCCCTTTTTTCGTTGCTTCCCTCCGGATTCCGCCCGGTCGCCGGATATGGACCCCGGCATCCGTGGTACGTCCCGGAATCCGGAGGGAGGTCGCGAACTCCGAACCAATCCCCCCATCCCTTCACTTCCCTTTCATGTCTTTCGACAAGAAAAGCCTCGCAAAGGCCCTCGCCGTGGCGTCGGTAGCCCTTCCGCTCGTCACCGTCGGCATCGACGTGACCCACGCGGCCACGCTCTCCGCTTCCGGCCAGGTCACCGAGACCCAGGAGGAAATCGATCGCACCAACGACGGAATCCGCAACCAGGGTTCGAAC
>JBAQKV010000001.1:0-7028 GCA_049301335.1 Patescibacteria group bacterium | reverse complement strand
GATAAGGACCGGTCGGGAAGGCTATTCCATGGAAATGCGTTTGCGGTACTTGATGCTCGCGACGGCGCCGGAAAGGAGCATCGCGCCGAAGACGACGAAGAATCCGCTGAAGCCGAAGATGGCGAGGAGCAGTCCGCCGAGACAGAGCCCGACGACGTTCGCGAGGTTCTGGATGATCTTCATCGGCGAAGCCGAAGCGTTGGAATCGATTTCGGTGAGGTTGAATTTTTTTGCGTAGAAACCGTTGTATACGTCGAGGAACACGCCCTGCGAAATGCCCATGCCGGCGGCGTATCCGAGACTGTTCAAAAGGCCGAGGCCGAGGAACATCCAGACGGAATCGGAAACCGACATCATGACGAGAGAAACGCCGGAGGCGACGATTCCGACGCTCACGATCGGCAGTATGCCCACGCGCTTGGAAAGGCCGATGAAGAAGTCCTGCGCGACGAACGCCGGAATCGCGATGATGCCCAAAAGCACGTACGCCATCTGCGGGCTCGAAATCTTGGCGAGGTATTCGATAAGGAACGAACTCGCGAAGGTGTCCCAGAAACCGAAAGCGAGAACGACGGAGGCCGACCAAAGGACGCCCCAGTGGAGCGGATTCTCCGCAAGCACGGCGCGGATGTTCTTGGCTTCTTTTTTGGTTTCTTCGATCATCTTGCCCAATTTGAACGGCTCCTTGGGCGCCATCGGCTTGAGGAAGACAAACTTGAAATTCTTGGCGGAAGCGGCGAAATCGGCCTTGCTGAGGTATCCTACGGCGTATTCCTTCACGACCTCCTTCACGTTTTCGACGTTCGGTTTCGGCGCGACGATCTTCAGCTTGGTAATCGCTGAAAAATCGACCGTACGTTCGGAATTGTCGAAGTAGTTGAGAATGAAGACGATGAGCACGACGATGAACGCCACGAGCACCATGACCGCGACGGTGGGGTTGATGGCGAGGATGAAACCGGACGACACGAGGCCGAGGAGCGATCCCCCGCCTGCGAAGATGTTGTTTTTGGAGATGATCGTGCCGTATTCGGAGGGGTCGGCGTTATTGAGGATGTACGAGAGGGTCGTGAGGTCGTTGATTTCCTTCGCGATACCGTAGAGTCCGGAAGCTACGACGAGAAGGAGGAGGTTGGTTCCCGAATCCAGGAACATTTCGAGGAGCGATACGACTTTCCCTTCCCCTCCGCCTCCGCTGAAGAGCGACGAGGCGTAGATGAATTTCATGAAGATGACACCCGCGGTGAGCATCGAAAGCCCAGAGAACGTGAACAGCTGTTTCGCTGAAAAATAGCGCTGGAGCTGGCTGACCGGAATGTCCAAAACGAGCGAAACGAGGTTTCCGAAACCGAGGAACACTCAAACGAGCGCCGCGGAACCGAGCTGGATGCCGAAGAAGAAGACGACCGTGAAGTGGAAGAGCATCCATACGAACCCGATGAACGCGCTGACGTAGAAGAGGTTCTTGCGTTTGATACGGTCGGACTCGGTTTCCATCGAGACGAAGTTCGTCTCCTGTTCCTTGGGTTCGGCGGGTCAGGCGACGATGTTCTTGGCCTGCTCGATGCCGCTCGCCACCTTGCTCGCGACCTGCGAAACCGCCTGAGCGCCTTGGGCGGCGACCTGGTTCTTGATTTCGGCGGCAGTCGAAGCGAGGCGGTCGAGGTGCGGCGCTACGAAAGAAGGCGCTTTGGCGCCTTGCGGTTCTGGAACGGGAGTGGGAGCGGCTTCGGGAGCGGCGTTTACCGGAGTTTCCGACATGGATTTGCGAAAATACGCTAACGCGTGCCATATTACCGCATTTCCCTTCCCGACGCAACGGTTTATCGCTTCGGATACCGGAATTCGGACATTCGGAACATGAGTACCGCCCCAGTCACGGAAACGTTGAGGGATTTCTTTTTCCCGTACATGGGGATTTCGAGCACCGCGTGGCACTTGTCCTGCACTTCCTGAGGAACGCCGTCGATCTCGTTTCCGAATACGAGACAGTATTCGCCGTCGTCTTCCGGAATGAAATCACGGTAGTCGAGACTTCGGTCGGACTGTTCGAGCCCGATGAGTTTCACGCCGCGGGCAGTGAGTTCGTCCATGAACGCGAGCACGTTCTCGTGGTACTCCCAAGGAACGTAGGTGTCGGCTCAGAGGGCGGTTTTGGAGATTTCGGGACGCGGCGGCGTGGGAGTGAATCCGGTAAGGTACACGCGGTCGAAACCGGCGCAATCGGCGGTTCGGAAAAACGATCCCACGTTATGCAGGGAGCGGAGGTCGCAAAGGAGTACGGAAGTTTTCAAGAGGAATCGGTTACATGCGGAATCGGAGGGCTTCGACGACCTTTCGGACGTCTTCGGGGATTTCTTTGGGCATCGCCGCTTCGACGACGACGAACAGGTCTCAAACCTTGCCGCCGGAAGTCTTCCCCTTGCCTTTCACACGGAATTTCGTGCCCGGTTTGGTATTGGCCGGAACTTTGAGCGTCAGCCGTTTGCCGTCGAGGGTTTCGAACGGGACTTCGGTTCCGAGGAGGAAATCGAAGAACGGAACGGAGCGGTTGATAGTGACGTCGAGGTTCTCCGGAGGGGCGCTTTCGGTTTTCGTACGCCTTGCCGAATGTGCGGACTGCCCGAAAGGCGAACCGCCGCCGAACCCGCCTCCGCCGAAAAGGTCGGAAAAGTCGAACGTCTGGGATTGTCCCCTCCCCTGACGGGCTCACGCGAAGCTTCCGAAAAGGTCTTCGAAGCCGGAAAAACCGGCTCATCCGCCGCCCGGAAAGCCGCCGAAGCCTCCTGCTTCGGCACTGCCGAGCGTATCGTAGTTCTTACGCTTTTTCTCATCGGAAAGCACTTCGTAGGCTGCGGAAACTTCTTTGAATTTCGCCTCGCTCGCCTTGTCGCCCTTGTTCTTGTCGGGATGGTGCTTCATCGCGAGCTTGCGGTAGGCTTTTTTAATTTCGTCGGCGGTGGCGGTCTTGGAAACGCCGAGGACGTCGTACGGATTTTTCGACATGTTGGACTACGGTTCGGTTACGCGGAAAATTCAGAGGTATTCTTTCGCCCTTCCCGAGGTACGGTACGCCCGGACGAAGGAATCGGGATATGAGAAACGCGATCATTTGCGGTCGATTTCGAAAACCGAACGCGATCCGAGCGAAGTGATGACGACGCTTCCCGTAGAGGTGGCCGGGAGGGCAACGTTCGCGGCGTTTCCGGGAGAAAGCGCGACGTTCGCCACGGGTTTCCCCGAAGAGTCGTAGGTTGCGAACTCCACCGGATCGCCGCTTGCCGAATAGGCTTCGAAATCGGCGGAGGATTTGGAAAGGATCGAGACCGTCTGGGAAACTCAGGCGAAGACCGCTCCCGTATGGATTCGGCCGTCGTCGTTGGGGGATTCGAACGCGTATCACGCGACCGGAGTCGAATACGACGGCGTATCGGTGGCGATCCTCCCGAGGGCGTCGGCGAAGTTCGAGAGCGAACGGACGGCCATATCCCGGGACGCGGAATCCGAGAGCGCTCCGCCGATGCTCGTACGGAACGACGCGAAGAACGCCAGAAGGAACGCCGAAAGGAAAACGGCGTACAGAAGGATGGATCAACGGCGGGATTCGAGCATTCGTACGGGTTTCTTCGGCGCTATGCGAGCATCCTACCTTTTTTTCGGACTTTTTCAATCGTCCCATCCGGCTATAATGCGCGCATGTCCAAACAGAACGAGAAAATTTCCGCCATCCTCTCGAACCTCCCGGAAACGCCGGGAGTGTACCAGATGAAGGATTCCGCCGGAAAAACCATCTACGTCGGAAAATCCGTCAACCTGAAGAGCCGCGTCAGCTCGTATTTCAACGGCAAATCGTCGCTCGGCCCCATGAAGCAGCAGATGGTCGAGAAAATCGCCGACATCGAAATCATCGAAACCCGCACCGGCGTCGAAGCGCTCGTGCTCGAAACGAATTTCATCAAGGAAATCCGCCCGAAATACAACGTCCTCATGAAGGACGACAAGGATTTGGCGTACGTCCGCATTACGGACGGCCCCGTCGCGGCCGTAGAAAGGACGCGCGTTCGGGGAAAAGAAGGGAAATATTTCGGACCGTACCCGTCGGGGTCGGGCATTTCGACCTGTCTCGAACACATGCGCCGGCTTTTCAAGGTCCGGTCGTGCCGGATGGAGTTCGCCAAGATCTGACCCGCGGAAACCGACAGGCTTTCTTCGGCGGAACGCGAAACCGGAGTCCGAATCACCAACAAAGCCGGCCGCACTCCGCCCTGCATGGATTACTACATCGGCATCTGCCCGGCCCCGTGCCTTTTGAAAAAGGAAACCCTCGACGCGCATTCCGAAAACGTGGCGAAGCTCGAAAAGTTCCTATTAGGCGAACGTACCGACGTCATCGAATCGCTCGAAACCGAGATGCGCGAACGGGCGAAAAACCTCGAATTCGAAGAAGCGCAGAAAATCAAGGAACGCCTCGTCGCCGTGCGCGCCCTTTCGGAAAAACAGATCGCCCGCAATTCGGTCACCGATGAAGCCGACGTTTTCGTGATTCTCGAAAAGAACGGCCGGACCTTCGCCGGCTTCTGCCGTATCCGCGATACCGAACTCCGCTCGCTTTCGCGCCACAGCGCGGACAATCCGCTCGAAGAATCCTCCGACGAACTGGCCTCGGCGTTCCTTACGGAACTCTACGCGGCCCCCGATGCCGATTTGCCGGACGTACTGTTCTTGGAACACGAAATCCGAGACGAAGCGTTCGCGGCGTTCTTAAAAGAAAAGGGCATCCGCGTGGAATTGCCGAAAATCTGACCGAAGGCCGAACTCGTCATGTTCCTCCGTACGAACGTCGCCGGGTACGCGCTTCGTGACGGGATGGAAAAAATCGCCCGACGGGCATTCGGGCGCCCGACCATGGCATCGATTCTGGAAGGCATCGGATTCGAGCCGCCGAAAAAGGGCGAACTCGAGTTCGAATGCTACGACATCTCGCATACCGACGGCCATTTCACCGTGGCTTCCCGGGTCGTTACGACCAACGGCAAGGCGAATCCGAACAAATACCGGAAATATAAGATCAAATCCCTCGCCGACGGCATGATCGATGACTTCGCCAGCATGCGCGAAGTGATGTACCGACGCGTTTTGGAAGGGTTCGAATCGAACAATTTTCCCACCATGTTCCTCATCGACGGAGGAAAGGGGCAGCTCTCTTCGGCACGAGAAGGCATCGAGAGGGCGGTGGCGGAGTCGGAAAATTTCGAAAAAGACCGTTCGACGGAATTTTTAAACGACGCGACCCCGCCCCTCCCCTTCCTTGCCTCGCTCGCCAAACGCGAAGAGGAAATATTCACCGAATCCAACGCGGAGAGCGTGAAATTCGCCAAGGGCAGCCCGGAACTCGCCGTCATCGTGAGCCTCCGCGACGAAGCCCACCGGTTCGCCATCACGTTCAACCGGAAAAGCCGTTCGAAAGCCATGAAGAAGAACGTTTTGGAAGAACTGCCGGGATTCGGCCCCGCCACGCGCAAGAAGCTCCTTACCGCCGCCTGATCGGTCGAAGGAATCCGCGAACTCAACCGGGGCGAACTCGAAAAAATCCTCAACAAGACACAGATCGAAACGCTCGAAAGCCACGCGCTGCTCTAAGAAAAAACCCGCTCCGTTCGAAGCGGGTTTTTCGTTACTTGACGTAGATTCTTCATGACGTCACGGATCCTCTCTGGGAATTGGGCGAAGAACAGGAACAAATGAACGAAAGCCCGGTCGCGGACCCGGAAACCCCTCAGGAAGTCGAATTCGTAACGTCCTGCCCGGCGATGCTCCGGGTCACGGATGCGGACGAATGGAGGACTCATTCCGTTCCTACGGTCGTACAATAGTCGCTACCGGATTGGACGGAACCCGATCAGGTCCAAATGACCGAATCCACGCGGACGCTCGAATGGGGAATTCATTTCACCGAAGAGACCTGTACGCCCTGGTTGCCCACGTCGCACGCGACGTTCGTGGCAAGCCCGATGGACGACGGCGTATTCACGACCGTTCCCGCATACGATCATACGAGGCTGACGCCGGCGATCGTCGTGGGATTTTCCGGACCGAGAACCTGCGTCCAACCTCCGCCCGCCATGTCGCAGTAGACGCCGAAGGCCGCGTTCGTTCATATCCCGTCGGGGTCGATCGAATATTGCCCGTTCGCCGAAGAAGCGTCCGCGTTCTTAATGGAAAGGCAGGAGTCCGGAAGACAGGAATCCCCTACGGCGGCAAAGCCGGCAGCGGGGCACGATATCGAAACGAACGTTTCCGATCCGTTCGGAGAAGCCTCGCCCGAAGAACAGAGGAAAGATTGCGAATACGTTCTGCTTCCGCCGACTACGGACTGAACCGTCGTGACCGCGGACGAGGCGCCTACCGCTAAAGACGGGACGGAATACGAACGACCGTTGACGGATTTCGTAACCGCCGGACAAGGCGTCGGCGCTGCGGACGAATTCGTTCCGTCAACCATGGCGCCAGTGGAAGAAGACGATTTGAAATCCCTCACGAGACCGGGAACCGAACCGGGAGCCGCCGGATAATTTCAAAATACCGCTGCCGCGCCGGTTATCGGAACCACCGCCGCTACTTGAAAAAACGAAACGACCCGCTTTTTTCCGTTCGTTCCACCGTTAATCGCGGCTTCCATCGCACCGACGGAGAGGTATTTCGAATCGTACGGGGCCGCCGCGGAAACCGTCACGAACGGAAGGTTCGGAAGGGCGGAAACTTTGAATTTCTCCGGATTCATCTTCAGCTTCACATAATCCGGATTCCCGGCCGAATAGTTCGTTCCCACGACGTTCCAATCGCCTCACGTGAGCGTGACGGGACTTCCGTCAACGTAGGCCACCGCTCATGAAAGCGCCGCTCCCGAATCGTGGATGACGTAGTACCTTGGGGAATTTCCCGTAAGCGCGGACTCCGAAGAAATCGCCGCGAACACCGAGCGGACGTTCATTCTTATGGCGGACTCCTTGGCGTCCTGCGACTATCCG